>JAYEJQ010000001.1:0-6419 GCA_034660735.1 Patescibacteria group bacterium
GCCCATTAAGGCAGTCGGTTGACGATGCTGTTCCGCTGGGAGCAAGAGTTCCATCAACACCAAGATAAGTAGTGCCTGTTTTAACTTTGTCCGCGGAAATCAAATCTTTTAAAACGTTGTAAATTCCCGTTAAAGTATGGTGAGTGCCTTCCAAGCTGTCAGAAAAAGTAAAATCGTGCGTGCCTTCGGTTGCCGGGGTACTACTGGCTATAAACTGATAAATCTCCGACAAAGTATAAAACTTTGCCGCCGGCTCTTCGGAATCGCTCGGCGGAGTGATTGTGCCTGCCTTAACAATGGCGGCAATCACTAAAACTGAAATTGCTATTGTTATTCCAGTCGTAGCGAATGATTTGAAAAATTTTTTTACCATATTATTTTTAATAAAAAATTAACTAACTTTATTAATCAATAATAACATATTTTTTAAAAAAACGGAAATGTCCTATTTTAAATTATTTAGAAATGTCCTATTTGAACATTTGAATAAATTTATTAGAATATTTAAACTTTCGCCAAGTATAATTTTTAGGCGGTATGTATGATTTTCTGTTTGTCGACGTTTGCGCGATAACCCATTTTGTTTCTTGATTGATTTTCTTAGGTCTCTCTGGCAATAATTTGTAATTAAGATATTTTCCTCTAAAGTAGGACATTATCATATAATTTTCACAGTGGTTGTAATTCATAGTTTATTTCACTGATTTACGCTTTCTTTCAAATCCGCAAACGGCAAAAGCGCGGCGGGAATAAAATAGATATTGTTTTCCATTTTTAATAAATCTTTGGTTATAATAAATTTTTTTCCAACATTATTATATCTCTCTTCAAAATTCTTCATTATTACCGGCGCATTTATTTTATTCCTATATTTTACTTCGCAAAGCGTTAATTTATTGTTTCTGTCTTCAATTACAAAATCAATTTCCGCTCCGGTAGCAGTGCGGTAAAAATGAATATATTCTTTGGCGTATTGGACAAGCAATGTATTGTAAACAAAATTTTCAATTACATCTCCCTGTCCGTCTAAATTCATATTGAAAGATCGTAAAAGATAATTGCGAATACCTGTATCCAAAACATAAACCTTTGGCATTTTAGAAATTTCTGAACGGATATTTTTAAAATAAGGCGTAACTAAATCAATAATATAGGTACCGACCAAAATTTCCAAATATTTCTTTAAGGTGTTAATTGAAATATTGGCTGTATTAGCAAGCTCATTGCTATTTGCCAATTGCCCTATCTGCCCAGCCAAAACCTTAATTAAATTATTAAATCCTGTAATATTTTCTACATTCAACTGATTGATGATATCTTTTTCAATGTATATTTTAACAATAGATTTAAGCACTTCTTCTTTTTCTTCCGCATTTTGAGTAGTTAAAACTTCCGGATAGCCGCCATAAGATAAATATTCACTAATGCCTGATTCCAATTTTAGCTTGAAAGTTTCAAAAAATACTTTTAGTTCATTAAATTGGGTAAGGTTATATCTCTTAGTATTTATGCCTTCAAGGTAATCAAAATATTCTTTAAAATTAATTCGTTCAACATTAAAATGTATAGCTCTGCCAGTTAAATATTCTGAATTTTTATTTATCTCTAACGCGCTTGATCCGCTTACGATTAACTGAATTTTATTTTTATGTTTGTCAAAAATATTTTTAAGCAAAAGTCCTGCTTCTTCTATTACTTGAAACTCATCAATCATTAAATAAATAAATTTATTTGGAAAATCAAAATACTGCTTCAAATATAATTCCAAATTAGCCGAACTTTTTAATATCGGTTTATTGTCAATTTCATCCGCCAGCAAATAGGCAACCTTAGCGCCAGTATTTTCCAAATCTTTTTTAATTTCTTTAAGTAAATATGTTTTACCAACCTGCCTCGCGCCTTTAATAATTAAAATTTTCTCTTTACCAAGCCAATATTTAATTTTTTGTAATATTTCTCTTTGAATCATATATTTATATATCAGAATAATATCATAACTTTGATAAAAAAACAATAGAAAACTATCAATCTATTCTTAATTCATATCAGCCAATCTCAACTGATATTAACTTCTTGGATTATATTACTAAACCAAACTATATTTTAAGCCACAAAAAAATTGTGGTAAATCTTAAAAAAACTTCATTATTTTAATAAAATCATCAATCCTGAAATAAAATTCGCGCCAAAGAAAAAATTTAACGTTTCCGCTTCTGTCTTTATATAGAATTCCTGATTTTAATTTTATTGATTAATAATAACATATTTTTAAAAAAACGAAATAAAAATGATTATTTTGTAAAAATAGGGACAGGTCGCGACCTGTCCCTACTACTATTTTAAATTATTTAGAAATGTCCTATTTGAACATTTGAATAAATTTATTAGAATATGGTCCTTAATAAAAAATTAAAAATAATCTTAAATGGCAAAAGTTTATTATGATTTTACAGACTTTATGAACTTTATGGACTTTTGATTTTTATCATTATACCACATTAATTAAAAATAAAAAATACTGAAACTTAAAAACTGAAACTTAAAATTTGTCAACAATAAATAAAAACTCAACTAATTGCGCGCCGATAGCTCCATAGCCCTCCCATATCACAATACTACCAGTAGTATAGCCAATAAGATTTTTTAGTATTTTAATGCGGTCGTCTATTTTTGCTAAAAATAAAGATTAAAAATAAATAAAAAATAAATGAAATTTAAATGAAATTTAAATGAAATTTAATTTTAAAAATTCTTGAGATTTTAATGCGGTCGTCTATTTTTGTTAAAAATTCCTACTAAAAAAACAAAAATAAAAAAAGAATATAGATAGAATATAGATAGAATATAGATAGAATATAGATAGATATAATTGACTTAAATTAAAATTTTTAACGTTTTAATGCGGTCGCACGTTTTGCTAAAAATATTCTATTTATAAATTTATGCTTATTTGTAAATAATATATTAAAAATTCATCCTCACTTAAAACCAAACTTTTCTTTTAAAAATAGATCTTTGCTAATTTTATCCACAATCATTAAAACCACAAATTGCGCGATATTATGATATTTTATTATCTCTTGAATTTCTTTAAAATTATCATAAGGGCTAGCCCATACGCTATTTTGAAGTTTTTGAAAACCTAAATCTGAAAGCATCTTTCTAAAATAATTTCTCTTGCCTCGCTTTTTTTCAGGAATATCAAAAATAACAACGCGCCATTTGTCATCCCATTTGTAATCCTTCCTTTTCTTTTTAGCTCTTATTTTTATAATCTTTATCAATCCTTTTATTGTAAATCCATTATTGTCAACATAACCAAATTTTTTTAAATAATAAATCTGCGAGTAAATTTTAGCCTTTTCTTTTTTATTTTTATAAAAATTTTCATTTTCATAAAAATAATCCCAATACCAAAGCCCTTGCCTGTTAGTATAAGCTCCGAGCAATCTTTCCACGCTATCTGATAAAATTAGTAAAAAAATTTCAAGCTTTACCTTTTTATTAATTTTTATTTTTTTATCTTTTAACTTCATATTAAATTTTTTAGTAAAAATAGACGACCGCATTAAAATCTCAAGAATTTTTATAACAAATTTATTGTATTATATTAAATTTCTAATATATTAAATTTTTAACTTTTTGAAAAATCGGCTGTAATAAATCTATAAAATATTCAAATCCGTTTAGCGCGATCGGGGTTAATTTTGAGTCAGAAATCATTTCCTCGGGCAACAAATTGATAGAATAATTATGCGCAATATACAAAAACACTCCGATAATCAAAAACCCCTCAATAAAACCCAAAATTCCGCCCAATATCCTATTGATAGTTTTTAAAAACGGAATAATTGAAATGAGATGAAAAAATTTATCTATAAAATAAAAAGCAAGCCCTGTTAATTTTGAAATTAAAATTAAAATCGTAAAAAACGATATAATTTTAATAGCCGTCTCTCCGACAGGAATAAAACCAAGCCAACTCGCTAAAAGCAGATAATATTTATTAGCTGCCAAAACTCCTAAAATTAATCCTGCCAGCGAACCGAACGCCTGAATAAAACCAAAAAAAAATCCCCAAACGGCGAATATGGTTAAAACAACTAATAATATAACATCAAAAATCGGCATCTATACTTAATCTTAAAAAAAATAAAACAGCCAATTTAAAATCTTATTGCCTTTCTTTTCCTGTTTCTGCTTCAGATTCTTCTTGGGCTGATTCTTCTGTTGCCGCCCCTTCTTCTTTTACTTCTTCTGCTGTCTCTTCTACTCCTTCCTGAACCTGCTCAGACTCAACTTTTGGCTGTTCTTCTTGTTTGAATAAATTTTTGAAAAAATCAAAAAATCCCATAAACAAATTGGTTAATAAATAAATAATTATTATTTATAAAATAACATAAAAATAAATTATTGCAAGATCAAACGCGCGGGAACAGAGATTCTCCTTTTTTGATTTTCGTATTCGCGCTTAATCCGCCCCATTCAACCGCTTTATTAAAATCTTTTTTCATCTCTTCTGCTGGGCTTAGACCTAACTGCGTCCAAATCTTTTTCGTCGTATCTGGCATAAACGGCAAAAGCATCCAAGCGATAATCCTTATTCGCTCTAAAATATTATACATAATTTCGCCGACATTTTCATCTTTATTTTTAATCATCTCCCACGGCTTTTCCGTTGTAATTAAATTATCCAAAAATTTAATTTCACCAAAAATAATATCAATAGCCTTATCAATTTCTACTGATTCAATCTTTTTTTTATATTTTAAAAGCTTGTTGATTTTACATTTTGAATTGTCATTTTGATTTTTGATTTTTGATTTTTGCATTTTTAAGCCTACATTTCGCATCTTTTCAGCAAGTGTTATGGATCGCGCGACAAGATTCCCTAATCCATTAGCCAAATCAGCGTTATATTTCTCGTCAAATTTTTTCCAGCCAATATCGCCATCGTGTCCGAATAGCGTAGCACTCATCAAAAGATAACGCACGCCGTCAACTCCGTATTTTTTAACCATATCGCTCGGCGCTATAATATTGCCAAGAGACTTGCTCATCTTTTGTCCGTCAATTAAGAAAAAACCGTGTATAAATAACTCTTTTGGCAAAGGCAAATCTAATGCTAAAAGCATTGCCGGCCAAATAGTTGCATGCACTCGCAAAATATCCTTGCTCATTAGATGCAGATTCGCCGGCCACCATTTTTCAGTTAAATTTTTAAAATACAACTTATCTTTTAAATCTCCTGATAATCCTATTCCTGTTATATAATTTAAAAACGCATCAGCCCAGACATAAACGGTATGGCTTTTATCCCATGGCAAAGGTATTCCCCATTTTACATTTTTTCGCGAAAAAGCTATATCTTTTAATCCGTCTCTATAAAAATTTAAAATCTCTTTTTTTCTATTAGTTGGTCTAATTTTAAATTCATCGCTTTTAATTTTTTCTAAAATTTTTTCAGAATACTTTGACATCTTGAACATATAGCATTCTTCGCTTGTCTTTTCAGGTTTTTTATTATGGTCTGGGCACTTGCCGCCAATTAAATCTTTTTCGCTTTTATACTGCTCGCATCCTTTACAATAGAGCCCTTCGTATTCTCCTTTATAAATATCGCCTTTATCATACATATATTGCAAAGCATTTTGAACAGCTTTTTTGTGTTTTAAATCAGTGGTGCGAATAAAATTATCATTTGAAATATTCAACTCGTCCCAAGCAAACTTAAACTTGGCAACTATTTCATCAACAAATTTTTGAGGTTCTATTCCTGCTTCTTTTGCTTTTTTAGCAATTTTCGCGCCGTGCTCGTCTGCGCCAGTCAGAAAAAAAACATCGTCGCCGATCATCCGATGATACCGCGCTAAAACATCAGCAGCGACAGTGGTATAAGCGCTTCCAATATGCGGATCAGCATTGACATAATATATCGGGGTTGTTATATAGAATTTACTATTTTTATTTGACATATTTTTATTATAAATACTTGACCGCTAAATTTTAACGCAACAACATTATTTAATCAACCATCACACCATCTCTTAACAAACACTTTCCACTTTTTTCAGCACATTTTGGTTCCTGAAAACAACTCAGATCATTTGACATTACAGCTGGACACATTATTCTTCCACAATCAAATTTTTTATGCCATTTATCTCTAAATTTTTTATTTATCGCAATAGCCGAACCGCCCGCAGTGCATCCGCAACAATCTTTTTTTACCGAAATACAGTCTGAATTCTGATTGCAAGAATAAAAATCAAATCGTGGTTGTGTTTCCTCGCAAACCTCCTGACATTCTTCTAAAGTATTAAAGGGTGTTTTAACTTTACAACTCCCAGTTTTTTTAACACACTTTCCTTTGCCTGAATCAAATTCAAATCCTATTACTGCTATTCCACAATTCTCAC
>JAYEJQ010000002.1:0-1223 GCA_034660735.1 Patescibacteria group bacterium
TAAATGGTGGGGGCAGCGGTTAAAAGTGGATGGGTGGCAATTTGCAAAGTATCAAAATTATAAATCGTTGTTTCTTTTTGAATAGCTAAAGCAAGTATATTCACCATTTCGCCTATACTTTCTGATCCAATAACTTGGCCGCCCAATAATCTATCCGAAGTTCGAGAAAAAATAAGTTTAACTTTTATCTTTTCTGTGTTAGGCAATGTTCCAGGATGATGATTTAAAGCTTCACTTTTACCTATTACAATATCAAATCCTTCATCTTTGCATCTTTTTTCATTTAAACCTGCTATGCCTATTGCTAAACCATTAACAAGTGTTGAAAAAACAGCTAATGTGCCATCATTTTTGATTAAATTTTCTTTTTTATATAAATTAGCTGCGGCTATTCTTGCTTCGTGACAGGCAGTTGAGGCAAGCATCACGGGTATGTATTTTTTCGTCAGCAAACATTTAGTTTCAGCGCAGTCTCCGATTGCAAAAATATCTTTTAAATTTGTTTTCATATATCCATTAACTTTAATTCCACCATACTTTCCGAGTTTAATTCCCGCCTCTTTCGCTAAATTTATGTTGGGTTTTGCTCCTACAGATATAATAACTAAATCAGCAGAGATTTTTTTGTTTCTTAATTTTACAAATTCTGTTTTATCTTTTCCTGTAATTTCCTCCACAGCTGTATTGGTATAAATTTTTATGCCTTTCTCTTTTAATTTTTCTTCTATAAGAATGGCAAACTTTTCACCAAAAGTCGTTATTAAGCAATGCTCTAATTTTTCTACAATACTAACATTTAATTTTTTAATGCTGCTTAGTTCCTCTGCAAGTTCAACTCCGATAAAACCCCCGCCAATAATTACAATATTTTTTGAATTTAATGCCGCTTTTCGGAATTTTTTCAAATATTCAAAATCTTTTTTAATATGCCAAACACCTTTTTTATCAACACCCTTAATAGGGATTAAAGTTGATTCAGATCCTGTAGCTAAAATTAATTTATCATAACTTAACTGCTTGCTATTTTCAAAATAAACTTTTTTATTAGAAGTATCAATCTTGGTTATTTTATTGATTAATAGATTTATTTTATTTACCTCTAAAGGTTTATCCGGCATTAAATCTTTTTCAACAGAATCTAAACGACTAAATATATATGGAATACCACAAGGTATTACACTTTTTTCTTTTTCTCGAACCAACACGATTTTTTTAGTTGGATT
>JAYEJQ010000003.1:0-4362 GCA_034660735.1 Patescibacteria group bacterium
TTTCTGAAATCATTAAACTATCAATTAGTGATTTCAGAGGAGAGAGAATTTATCAATAACACGAGGAGAGAGCGTGTTAAATTTATAAAAAAATGGTATAATAAATCAACATACGAAGCTGGCAGGAATTCGCAGAGCAGGAAAGGTATTAAGCAAATTCTTTATCTCTCTCCAAGAATAAATATTCGCTTATACCCTTCACTAACCGCTCTGCGAACTCTTGCCGGTTTTTGCTTTGGCAAAAAATTGAAAAAGTAAGGATTTCTTGCTATTCTATAATCAAGAAATCTAAACCCACCCACCACTTTTTATAGCCGTCGTCGCGCCCGCCCTGCGGGCGTTAAAGCAAGCGGGCAAAAATGAAGGGGGACTGGGAGAAGGAATTTTGCCCGCTTGCCAGTCCTCCTATAAAATTTAGCGAGGTGCACCTATGTACTCATCTTGCGCATACACTTGACATTTTTTTTTGTTATCTTATAATGCTTAATATAACATAATATAGAAATTAAGAATTCTTTATTTAACTGAATTCTAATTTTTTGTTTTTTATGGCGGTTTCTAAAAAAGAGACATTGGACAGTAAAAAGTTTATTCGCGCCGAAGGCAGAGTAATAGAGCTTTTACCAGCTGGCGTTTTTAAAGTTGAATTGGAAAACGGGCATAATATTTTAGCCCATTTGTCAGGCAAGATGAGAATGAATAGAATTAGGATACTTCCAGGAGACAAAGTAAGAGTAGAAATGACGCCGTATGATTTAACAAAAGGCAGGATTATTTATAGAAAATAGTATGAAAGTAAGGACATCCGTAAAAAAAATGTGCAAAGATTGCAAAATTATCAGACGCAATAAACGGGTTTGCGTTATTTGCAAAAATCCCAAGCATAAACAGAGGCAAGGGTAATTTTAATTATTATTATTGAAATTTATGGCAAGAATAGCAGGAGTAAATCTGCCTAAAGAAAAAAGAATAGTGATAGCTTTAACCTATATTTTTGGTATTGGCGTGAAATCGTCTAATAAAATTCTTGAAATAGCGCAGATTAGCAATCAAAAAAGAACAAATCAATTATCAGAAGAAGAAGTCAATAAATTAAGGGATATTATTGAAAAGACACATAAAGTAGAAGGTGATTTAAGAAGAGAGATATTATTTAATATTAAACAGCTTAAAGAGATTAAATCATACCGAGGCATCCGACATACTAAAAAATTGCCGGTTCGTGGACAGCGGACAAAAACCAACACAAGGACAGTGAGGGGAAATATAAAGCGCACCATGGGAAGCGGCAGAAAAAATGCTAATCAAAAGACATAAATAAATTTATGACAGCAAAAATAGTTAAAAATACAACAACTAAAAATAAAAAAAAGAGCATAAGAATGATTACGGACGGTTTTGTCTATATTAAAGCCAGTTATAATAATACGATTGTTACTATTACCGATCATAGCGGTAATGTTTTCTCATGGTCAAATGCTGGCGAGAACGGATTTAAAGGCGCTAAAAAAGCAACGCCTTATGCCGCTGGAGTTATTGTAAAATCAGCTGTTGAAAAATCAAAAGTTTATGGATTGAAAAATGTTCAAGTTTTCGTAAAGGGAATAGGACCTGGACGCGATTCAGCCATACGTGCCCTAAACGCAAACGGATTGAATGTTGTTTTAATTAAAGATATGACACCTATTCCGCATAATGGCTGTCGCCAAAGAAAGCCAAGAAGAGTGTAGTTTTTTTAACCATCAAATTATTTTATGCCAATAAAAGAATCAAAATGCAAGATTTGCAGAAGGGAGAATAAAAAGTTGATGCTCAAAGGAGCAAGATGCTTGTCTTCAAAATGCGCTTTTCTTAAAAGAAGTTATCCGCCGGGATTGCATGGACCTAACCGCAGAAGGACTAAAGCGACTGAATATAGTTTGCAATTAAGAGAGAAACAGAAAGCAAAAAGGATTTACGGAATTTTAGAAGGACAGTTTAAAAAATATTATGAAAAAGCATTGCAATTAAAGGGAGACATTGGCGAAAATCTTGTAAATTTTTTAGAGATGCGGTTAGATAATGTCATTTATCGTTCTGGCATCGCTAAGTCAAGACGCCAAGCTAGGCAGATAGTGGGACATGGTCATTTTATTGTTAATAAATTCAAGACCAATATTCCGTCTTTTCAAGTTAAAACAGACGATATCATTAAATTAAAAGATTCAAAAAAAGAAAAGTTGTTCTTTAAAGAAGCAATAAATGAATTAAAAAACACAAAGAATAGCGAAATTCCCAGTTGGATTAGTTTAGATAAAGAAAAAATGGAAATAAAAGTTTTATCAAAGCCGAATTTAAAAGATATGGAATACGGCTTTAACACTAAAATGATCATTGAATTTTATTCAAGATAATTTGTTAATTTTATATAATATGAGCATTGATTTTCCACAAAAAATTATTTTTAAAAAAATCGCAGACAACAGCGAAGAAATCATAGTTGGACCATGTCATCCTGGATACGGAACAACTATCGGCAATGCGTTAAAAAGGGTTATGCTTTCTTCTTTGTCTGGAGGGGCTATTTTTTCCATTAAAATAAAAGGCGTCCAGCATGAATTTTCAACTATTCCGAATGTTTTAGAGGATGTAGTTGAAATAATTTTAAATTTAAAACAGATTCATTTCAAGGTTCATTCTGACAAGGAAGTAAAGTTAGTTTTAGAAGCCAAAGGCAAGAAGGAACTTAAGGCTAAAGATATTAAGCCGAACAGCGATGTTGAAGTGGTTACAAAAGACATTCATATCGCCACTTTAACTTCCAGTAAAGCGGAAATTAAAATAGAAATGTTTGTTAAAAACGGAATAGGGTATTGGCCTATAGAGGAAAGAGGCGAAAAAAAAGATATAGGGATAATAGCGATTGACGCTTTTTTTAATCCGGTAAAAAAAGTCGGAATGAAGATAGAAAATACAAGAGTTAAGCAGCTTACAAATTATGAAAATATTATTTTTAATATTGAAACATGCGGAGTTTTTTCGCCTATAGAGGCGTTAAAACAGTCTGTTGATATTTTAGCAGAGCAGTTTAATTTTGTTCGGGAAAATTTAAAATCAGAAAAGAAAGAAGAAAGTAAAACAGCCAAAAAAATAGAAGATAAAAAAGAAAAAGAAAAAGACAAAGACAAAAAAGAAAAGAAAGTGAAAGATAAAAAGGAGGATAAAGTTAAAAAATAACATTCGCAATTATTTAAGATTAAAAATATGAGACATCGCAACAAAGGAGTAATTTTAGACAGAAAAAAACAAGCAAGAGAAATGATGCTAAGGAATTTAGCGTCAAGTTTAATAATCCATAAAAAAACTAAAACAACTCAAGTTAAAGCTAAAGCGGTAAAACCGTTAGTTGAAAAATTAATTACCGTGAGCAAGCAAGGCGATTTGACCGCCAGAAGAAGATTAATTGCCTCATTGCTGCAGAAAAAAGCGATTAAAGAAGCGATTGATAATCTTGGCGTAAAATATAAAGATAGAGATGGCGGATATACAAGGATTATCAAATTAGGCAGAAGGCAGGGCGACGGTGCTGAAATGGCGCAAATAGAATTTGTTTAAATATATTTGTATTATGAATAGAAAAACTCATACAATAGACGCGGCCGATAAGGCGATTGGCAGGCTTGCGACAGAAATTGTTATATTTTTGCGCGGGAAAAACGAGCCGAATTTTGAATTTCATCAAGATAACGGCAGTTTTGTTGTTGTGAAAAATATTTCTAAAATCAGGTTTACAGGCAAAAAATTAAAACAGAAAAATTATTATCATTATTCAGGATATCAAGGCGGATTGAAAACAAAAAAAATGGGAGAAGTTTTTGAAAGCGATCCTGGAGAAGTTTTACGCAAAGCGGTTTATAATATGCTTCCTAAGAATCGTTTGCGTTCAAATATGATTAAGAGATTAAAAGTAATATAAAATATTATGGAAAAGAAAAGCACAACTAAAAAAACAGAAACTGCCTCAAGTAAGCATGGAAAACAGGAAGACAAACAGAAAGAAAAAATATTAGATAATGACAAAGCGATTAAAAGCGACGGCGCTATAAAAAGCAAGAAAAAATATATTTATGAAGTCGGCAGAAGAAAAGAGGCTTCAGCGCAGGTCAAATTATTCAAAAAAGGAGATGGAAAGATAATTATAAATGGCAAAGACATTAAGGATTATTTTCCAAGCAAAATTATGCGGGAAATAATCCATGCTCCGCTAAAAGTTGTCGGACAGGAAGATAAACTGGAAATTTTGGTAAAAGTGAAGGGCGGTGGCATTTGTGGACAAGCCGAAGCGATTAGGCATGGAATTTCAAAAACGATTTTGGAAATTAA
>JAYEJQ010000003.1:4462-6129 GCA_034660735.1 Patescibacteria group bacterium
TTTTGGCGATTTTGCTCGGAAGCGGAATTAAAGGAAAAAATGTTCAGAAATTATCACAGCAAATAATAAAAAAGTTCGGAAAAGATTTTTTAAATATCACCGTTAGCGATTTGTTGAAAATTTCAGGAATAGGGCAGGCAAAAGCGCTGCAAATCGCTTCGGCTGTTTCTTTGGTAAAAAGATTTTATGAAGAAAAAAAACAAAACGAAATAATCATAAAAAATCCGAAAGATGTTTTTTCTTTAGTCTGCGATTTACAGGATAAAAAGAAAGAATATTTGGTTTGTCTTTATTTAAACGCGCGGAATGTTTTAATTAAAAAAGAGACAATCAGCGTAGATTTGCTTGATAAAAGTTTATTGCGCCCAAAGGAAATTTTTAAACCAGCCATAGAATTGAATGCTGCAAAGGTTATTTTGGTCCACAACCATCCGTCAGGAGATCCGACGCCGTCCGAAAAAGACATTAAAATTATTGAAAAGATAGTTAAAGAGGGAGAGTTGATGGGGGTGTTTATAGCAGATTTTTTAATTGTCGCAAAACACGGAAATTACAGTTTTTATAAGAATTTAAAAAAGCGTGATAAAAATACTGATTACATAGCCGACGGAATACAAGGAGGGCTGTTTGATTTGTTGGTTGAGAAAAAAGAGGAATATGGCAAAAATAATTATACAAAATTAAAAAAATTTATAAATAAATGTCATTATGCAAAAACTTACACTTAGAGAAAAATCAATATTGGCTGGATTATTTTTATCAAAATTTAATGAAAGAGGTTTGAAGTATCTTGGTTTTGATAATTTTACAGAGGCATTTAATGTTATTGGATTTGCCTTAGGAGTTAAACCAGCATCTGTAAAAAATTATAGAGATGAATTTGATCCTGTTTTTCCGAATAAAAGGCAAGGTTGGCACAAAAGAGAAATAAGGCAATATTGTAAAAATATTTATAATACTTTCAGGGATTTAGATATAAAAAATTTTTCAAATTTGCTAAAAGAGATAATCTACGAAAATCATGAGTTGGATGTTTTAATGGAGCAAGTTGCCAAAAAAGAGGGCAAAGAAAGTTCTTTTGCTAAACGGCTTATAACTGGTCAGGCAGCAGAGCATTATTTTAAAGAAAATTATACTGAAATTGAGGTATTTAAAAATTATCAAATTGAAGACACTACAAAACACGGTTGTGGATTTGATTTTAAACTTCATGCTGAAAATAAGGAATTTTTAGGGATAGAAGTTAAAGGATTAAATAATTCAAGTGGTAATATCGCTTTAACAAATAAAGAATATTCTGTCGCCCAATTATTGAGAGGACGATATTTTTTATTTATTGTTAAAAATTTTAAAGAAGTTCCTTTCCATGATTATTTTAAAAATCCGTTAAATAGCAAATTAAGTTTTAATAGAATTGAAACTACAATAAAACAAATAACATGGAATGCAAATATTTAAAATTATAAAAAATTTATGAAAAACGTTAAAAAAGAAAAAGACATCAATTTAAAAATAACAATACCAATATCAGAATTAGCATTAGAATTTGCAAGTAAAATAAATGAAATTTATAAAAATTTTGAAAAAGATGATTATGAACCGCTTGATGGAGATGGAACTGAAGATATTGCAAAGTTATTTTTATTAAAATTTGATATTTTAAATGG
>JAYEJQ010000004.1:0-12712 GCA_034660735.1 Patescibacteria group bacterium
AAATTTCTTACTATTTTTTTACAAAAATTTACATAACAATAAATATATTAACTTAAAATATTTTTTTAAAACTGCTCTAAAAATCTTAAATCTCCGCTGTTGAATAATCTGATATCTCCGATATTATATTTCATCATCGCAAGACGTGTTAATCCAAGTCCGAAAGCGAAACCAGAATATTTTTTTGAATCAATCCCGCCAGCTTTTAAAACATTAGGATGAACTATTCCAGCTGGAAGCAATTCAAGCCATCCGCCGTTCTTGCAACTCGGACATCCTTTACCTTCGCAAATTAAACATTTAATATCAAGCTCAATTCCTGGCTCAACAAAAGGAAAATACCCCGGACGGACGCGAGTTTCAACTTCTCTTTTAAAAATTTCATTTAACAATTCTTTCATTACGGCGATTAAATTGCTTATTGAAATATTTTCGCCTATCATAAGACCTTCCATTTGGTCAAAAGTATGTTCATGACAAGCATCTGTCGCTTCACATCTAAAAGTTCTTCCTGGCGCAACACATCGTAATGGCGCGCCAAATTTTTGCATCGCTCTTATTTGCACAGGCGAAGTGTGCGTCCGCATAACTAAATCATATTCGCCTTTGCTATTTTTTTTATCAATATAAAAAGTATCATGCATATCGCGCGCTGGATGGCTACTTGGAATATTCAACGCTTCAAAATTGTAATAATCGCTTTCTATTTCAGGACCATCTAAAATCATAAAACCCATTGAAACAAATAGATCTTCAAGTTCATTTTTTATTATAGTGATAGGATGCAGATGCCCGCACTTTATTTTTTTGCCTGGCAATGTTATGTCAATAAATTCATCTGTCTGGCTTTTTATTGAATTAAAATCATTCTGTTTTTCTTGAAATTTTAAAGTTAATTCTTTTTTAATTTTATTCGCAAGCTGTCCGATCATTCTCTTTTCATCTCCTGCTAAAGATGATATATTCCGCAATAATTTTGTAAATTCTCCTTTCCGACCTAAATATTTTATTTCTAAATCGCGCAAACTCTCGCTATTTTTTATCTCTTTTAAACTATCTAAAATTTCTTGCTTTAATTTTAAAAATTGTTTTTGCATACTATTTATTTTCATTTTTTTTAACTTCTTTTACCTCGCCAATTTTTAAAACATCCTTATTCTCATCTTTCTTTTGAAAAAGATATTTTTGCTGGGCGACAGTCAATAAAGTAGTAATTAACCAATATAAAGTTAGACCGCCTGGCAGACTAAAACCGATAAACACAGTCATTATGGGCATAAAATACATCATCTGCTTATTCATCATTGACATCATATTCTCATCTTTCGCGCCACCTGTTTTAATTGGCTGTTTTTTATGCATCAATATTTTTGTCTGCCAATATTGCGCCGCTCCTGCTAAAACCGCTAAGACAGCATTTGGATGCGATAAGTCAACCAACCCAAAAGAAATCGGATTAAGCATCTCCGGCCTGCTAATAAAAGGATAAACTAAATCCAAACTTTCATTGTTAAATCCGTTTCGGAAAACTTGAAAAACAGCAATTAAGAAAGGAAATTGTATCAGTAAAGGGAAACAAGATCCAAGCGGATTAACTTTTTCTTTTTTATAAAGTTCCATTAAAGCCATAGCCTGCTTCTCTTTTTTGTCTTTATATTTCTGTTTTATCTCCTCCATTTTCGGTTGCAAATCTTGCAAAATTTTTTGCGATTTTACCGCTTTATTTGAAAGAGGAAAAAGTAAAATTTTAATAAAAATTGTAAGTAAAATAATGGCTATTCCTATATCATTTCCCGGAACAATATTATAAAGCCAAATTAAAATGTTGAATGTCGGCTCGTAAAGAAAGGTGTTGTAAAATTGAATCATAAAATGTTATATTAAAAAAATTATTTCCTTTTGTAATTATCAATCGCCTCTTTTAGCGCTTCTATCGCCAATAAAGAACAATGGACTTTGACTTTCGGCACAACGCCGAACTCTTTTATAATATCATCTTTGCTTATTCGCGCCGCTTTTTGGATAGTTTTTCCTTTAGCCAAATCAGTTAAAACCGAAGAAGCTGCTATCGCGGCGGCGCAGCCCATTGTTTCAAATTTTATATTTTTAATTATGTTTTTATCAATTTTAAGATAAATTTTCATAATGTCGCCGCAGATCGGATTGCCAGCTTGCCCGACTGCGTCCGCGTTTTTAATAGAACCTTGATTATGCGGCTTATAAAAATGATTAAGCATTTTTTCATTATATTGCATATTAAAATTCGGCACAAGCGCCTTAATAAAAATAAAATTTTGAATTTTTAATTTTGATCGAATATATTAATTTTTAATTTCAAATATTTTAAGTTTTTTATCCTTTTATCTTTACAGTAAGCCATAAGTATTTAGAAAAAGCGCTGAATTTATCTGTTTTAATTATTTAAACATTTAAAATTGATTAAAAATTAAAAATTAAAAATTAAAAATTTTTAATATTTTGATAGCGACTCAAAAATTGGACTTCGCCAAAAAATAGAAAATAGAAAAAAACGCTAAAATTCAATTATTATAATCTTATCACCTCAAATAATAAAAATCAATAAGCACTATATTTTTTAAAAAAAAGAATTGTCAAAGGTTTGTATTTTATTTTTATTTTATGCTATAATGCGAAATGATTACATTTAAAAAATAAATTTATATTGATATATCTATCAATATACAACAATACGTATGGAAAATTTTTCATTAGAAAGAGGAAATTTATATGATCATGGGAATATTCACGATGCTGAAAGTGAATATAAAAAACAAAGGGATAAAGTTTTAGATAATATAATGAAAGAAGGGAACGAATCTCAAGACTCGGAAATAAAAAATGTCTATCGTGAAAAATTAAAAAATAAGATACAAGAAGGCTTTATTGATAGAGAATATCTGCTAAAACATAACTATCATAATGACGGGCCATTGATTATGAGTGAAATGGTTGATTTTTTAATACCACAGAACAAATTATTTGAACAAGAGATAAAATTAAAACCAAACATAAAATATGTTGACGATATAATTATGCCAACAAAAGATGGCTGTTCCCCTAAAAAAGGCGAGGGTGAATATAATGAAAAAAAAATAATTCCTAGATTTGAAATTATGGTTGATTTTCTAAAAAAAAATAATATCTCTGTTAATGATTATTTATGTATAATCGGAAAAAATGATAAAAAAATGTTAAAAAAAGAAGATTATGTAATGTTTGTCTTGCCATCTTTGAATAAGATGGTGGAGATTTGCGATGAAGAAGGAAATGCTACTTATGTGATACACGATTCACCAACAAAAGAAGAATTTGATAAATTAAAAAATGACGAAAATAATGAAGGGGGTATCACTGAATTTTACTATCAAATGACAAAAAAAGATTTAGAAATAATAGGTAATAAATTGGGATTGGTGTCTAAAATAAACTGGGGCGCGAATATAGATAATTGGTTAAATAATGTTGAAGACAAATTAACTAAAGAAAAAAACAGATCTTTTACAATTGAAGAGATTAAAAAAAATTTAATAAAATATGAGGCAGCTCCTGCTTTATGGCTGACAAATGCAAGTTTAGCTAAATTATTAAAAAAGACAGAATATAAAATAAAAAAAATAGCTAATAATTATCGTGAAAATAATCCAGAATGGTTTAAATTTTATTTAAATTCTAACACTAATAGAATATATGAACGTTATTCTCCGGAATTAATACAAAAAATTAAAGAAGACTTAACTCAATATGAAGCCGCTCCAGATAGTTGGTTGACTAATGTTGGATCAACTAAATTATTAAAAAAGACAGACTATAAAATAAAAAAAATAGCTGATAATTATCGTGAAAGTAATCCGGAATGGTTTAAATCTTATTTAGATTTTGCAGGAAATTCAAGAGAGCATTATTCACCAGAATTAATACAAAAAATTAAAGAAGACCTAACTCAATATGAAGCTGCTCCAGCTGGTTGGTTTAGTAGTAATAAAACAGTTAAGTTATTAAAAAAGACAGAACATAAAATAAAAAAAATAGTTGATAATTATCGTGAAAGTAATCCGGAATGGTTTAAATCTTATTTAGATTTTGCAGGAAATTTAAGAGAGCATTATTCACCAGAATTAATACAAAAAATTAAAGAAAAAATAGAATAATTTTTATCCATAATAAAATTAGTAAATAATATCAATTCCTAATATTTTATTTTTATGCTATACTTTAGTTAGTCTAATTTTAGCGAATTATAAATTTTAATGTTTACATTAAAAAAACAACTAAGAAGGGGGGTGAGTAAATGTTAGACGTTACACACGCTTGGCAAGTCGCGATTATAACTTCAATTCAAAATTTATGGATACGCATGATAGAATTTATCCCTAACCTGTTCGGCGCTATTATTATATTTGTTATCGGACTAATGGTCGCTATCTCTTTGGAAATGCTTGTGATTAAAATAATGAAAAAGATGAGACTGAATAAAGCAAGCGAAGAGATCGGGTTAACCGACTTTTTGGAACGCGGGGATATTAAAATGAATATTCCAAAACTTGTCGGAGCCACGGTTAAGTGGTTCATAATCATCGCTTCTTTAATGGCAATTGCAGATATTCTTAATCTGCCGCAAATAACTGGCTTTTTAAACAGTATTATCGCGTATATTCCTAATATTATCGCGGCGGTCGTTATAATGGCTATCAGTATTATCGTAGCAAATTTCCTCTCGCGCATTGTTTCTAAAGGAACCAAAACAACAAAAGTCGCTCATAATAAAATGTTGGCTAATTTAAGTAAATGGTCAGTTCTAATTTTTGGATTAATGGCGGCTCTTGTCCAATTAGGGGTTGCGGCTTCGCTAATCACAATTCTATTCTCAGGAATGGTCGCTTCTTTATCTCTTGCATTAGGTTTAGCTTTCGGTCTTGGCGGCACTGAAAAAGCTATGGATATTTTAAATAAAAAATGCAATTGCAAAAAAAAATAAGTTGATAAAAAATTTTTTATTTTAAAACACGGCAAATTATGCCGTGTTTTAATTTTACTTGAAAATATTATTATTCCTAAAAAATTTCATTATCTCTAAATGTATCTCATGAATCGGACGTTCGCCTTCAACTGTTTTAACTATCCCCCTTTTTTTGTAAGCCTCTATAATCGGCTCTGTCTCTTTATGATAAATATTCAATCTCTCCTTTATCTCTTTAGGCTTGTCGTCATCCCGCTGATACAGTTTTTCCCCGCAATCATCACAAACTCCATCTTGTTTAGGTGGATTATATTTAAGATGATAAGTCCTCCCGCAATAGCATATCCGCCGATCTTTAATCCTTTCAATTGCCTCGCTGTCGGAGATTCTAATTTCTATCACCTTGTCAATTTCTCGTATTATATCTAAAAAATCCGCTTGAATTTTATTTCTTGGATAACCGTCTAAAATAAAGCCTCGTGCAACATCAATTTTTTTTAATCTTTCAGCCACAATTCTATTGGTTATTTCATTCGGCGCCAATCTCCCTTTATTCAGATAACTGGCTAAAGTTTTTCCGAGTTCGCTTTCTTCTTTAATTATCAGCCTAAAAATATCGCCGACGGTAATATGCGGAATTTTTATTTTCTTAGACAGCAGATCTGCCTGCGTCCCCTTGCCCGAACCTTGCGCGCCAAAAATAAGTATATTCATAATTTTTAAATTAAACTATTTCTCTTTTTAACTATTCTAACAAATAACAACATATCGTCAACCGCTTAAAATAAAAATTTGATTTTTAGCGATTAAAATGATATTATAAAAAAATAAAAATTAAATAAAATAAAACTATGAAGAAAAAAAATTTAAAGGTCTTATTTATCACAGCTGAATTGTCACCATTCGCCGCAGTCGGCGGACTTGCTTTTGTTGCAAGATCACTGCCAAAAGCGCTGAAAAATCTTGGCGCTGATGTTAGAATAGTTATGCCGAAATACAGAATAATCAGCGCTAAAAAATACGGATTGAAAAAAATTATCAAAAATATTGAAGTTGAATTTGATGGAAAAAAAGAAAAAATAGACATCTGGCGCGGATACCTGCCTCAAAGCGAAGTCCCTGTCTATTTTATTGACAATAAGCGCTATTTCGGCAAAGGAAAAATATATTTTACTGGCAACGCTTCTTCTGACGGAACCGTAAGCGAATTTAAAAGATTCGGTTTTTTTGACAAAGCGGTTTTTGAAATTTTCTCGGCATTAGATTGGCATCCAGATATTTTGCATTGCCATGACTGGCACACTGGATTTATTCCTTTACTGCGAAAACAACTAAACGGAAAAAACAAAAAATTAGCTTCAATGAAAACCGTTTTTACAATTCATAATTTAGCTTATCAAGGATGGTATAAAAAAAGTTTAATCTATAAAATTTTAGACTTGGAAAAAGGATCTTTTCAAGCGAAAAAAAATTGGATTAGCGCTATGCGACAAGGCATACTAACCGCAAATGTTGTAAACACAGTGAGTAAAAGTTATGCTAAAGAAATTTTAACAAAGGAATTCGGCTGCGGAATGAACGAAGCGTTAAAAACAAGAAAAAAAGATTTAATCGGAATTTTAAACGGTCTTGATGTTAAAAGATTTAATCCATCCGCTGATAAAAATATTAAATTCCGATATTCGCGCAAAAATTTTATAAAAGGCAAAAAAGAGAATAAAATTTATCTGCAAAAAAAACTAGGATTAGATGCCAATAGCGATATCCCGCTGATCGGAATGGTCGGACGACTGGCAGAGCAGAAAGGTTTTGATATCTTAATTCCAATTTTAAACGATGTCGCGAAAGCAGGCGCTCAGGTCGTTATCGTTGGTCCTGGAAGTAAAAAATATAAAGATAAAATAATGAAAGCGGCGAAAAAATATCGCGACAGAATTGTTTTGTCCTATGGATTTAGTTTTGAAACAGCCCAGATGACATACGCGGCAAGCGATTTTCTTTTAGTTCCTTCGCGGTTTGAGCCGTGCGGACTTGTCCAGATGATTGCGATGCTTTACGGCGCTGTTCCGATCGCGCGCGCGACAGGCGGACTAAAAGATACAGTTATTGATTATAAAATGATGGATAAAAAAGCATCAAACGGATTTCTATTTAAAAAATACGAGAGCGATATTTTATTAAAAACGATTAAACGGGCGCTGAAAGTTTACGATAATAAAAAAGATTTTAGGCAGTTGCAACTTAATGGAATGGCAGAGGATTTTTCATGGAACGCGTCCGCGAAAAAATATTTATCGCTTTATGAAAAACTGAGAGGATAAAATTTAAATTTTTAACTTATATATTTATGTTTGACGAAACAAAAAACCAAACTGACGAAAGCCAGCAAGCGCAAAATCCAACGCCTCCTAAAAATCCTCAAAATTTTAATGAGCGGATGGAAAATTTAAATCAAAACGGAAATAAATCCGGCAAAAGAAAAAAAATTTATTCAATAATCGGCATCGGTTTAATTACAATTTTTATTATCAGTATTCTATTTGTCGCTTATTCTGTCTGGGACGATTTAGTAAGCATGATTGATTTTGGTTTTGGTCCTGAGATGGGAGATGATATGTATGTAAAAGTAAATTGCCCTCCTTCTGATCTAAAAAAATGTGCTGATGGTTCTTTTGTTTGGCGCACTTTACCTGATTGCGAATTCGCGGAATGCCCAGCGGTTGAAATAAAAAAAAATTGCGCGAAGGAGGGTGAAACAATTGACGCGCAAGTAATATGTTGCAATGGATTAAAAGCGATCGGCGGATGGCCTGGCGGTTATGAAGGCGATTGTTCATTACCTGCTCCACCGACTGGATTAAAAATTTGTTCTAATTGCGGCGATGGAAATTGTAATATTAATACAGGTGAAAACAGATGCAACTGTCCTGAAGATTGCGGAAAAAAAATTGACACTTCCAACTGGCAGACTTATCGGAACGAGAAGTATGGATTTGAGATAAACTATCCGACAGATTGGACAGATTATTGGAGAGTAATGAGCGAAGAAGGGATAAAGAATTCTTATGAAGTTACTTCAGATGTGCATGTATTAAATTACTATTCTATTATTAATGAAAAAAAAGAAATTGGTGTTAATATTGTTATATTGAATAATCCCAGTGGCAAATCTTTAAATGATTGCGATTGGGTAGATCAGATAGATTGGATAGATGAGTCTATAATTAATAATACAGAACTTAATACTTCCAAAATAAAACTAAAAATACCTAAAATAAATTTTCAGATTGATAATATAGAAGCAATTAAACAAGGCGGATATAGTGAATTAACAAATATGTCTATAATGAATGTTGTGATTAATTTTTCTCCAAAAAAAATAATATTTTTTGAATTTATGGCTAATAAGCATTCAGAAGAATGTTTTAACATTTTTGAACAAATTCTTTCCTCTTTTAAACTCCTCCAAGACACCGACAGTGATGGGCTTTTTGATGACGAGGAAGCAGAATATGGCTGTGACATAAATAATCCTGATACTGACGGCGACGGATTTTTAGACGGCGACGAAGTTAAAAATGGATATAATCCAAACGGCGAAGGGAAGTTGCTTAAAAAAACAGATACGCCAGAAAACACTTTAAATTTTTTAGAAAAAGCAAGATCAGAATGTAATGCGAATTCATATATCAGTAAAATATATTTTCCAAAAGATTTACCTGAACATATAAAATCAATAATCGGAAAAGATACGAGTATGGAAGCTATAATACTTAATTCTAAAATAAAAGCGTCGTCTTATGTCCCCATCAATGAAATAGATAGAATAGATATTATTGATAAAAAAATTATTGACAATAATCATGTAAAATTAAATTACGCAATTAATTATTTGCCTGACGAAAATGGCAATACTATAGTTTCGCAAAAAGACGAAAAACATTTTATAAAAATCAATGATGAATGGCTACTTGATATTGAGTCTAAATTTAACGATGAAGCGACCGTGGAATTTCAAATGAAAAAAGCAAGGCACTCTAAGCGTATATCCGATATTGGAATTATTCAAACAGCCATAGAGATATATTATACTCATAATAACAGTTATCCTGAATTTTTGTCTGATTTACCTCTCAATATTTCAAATCCAAAACCTAATGATGGCAATTGCGCAGAAGACGCAGAATATGATTATTCAACAAAAGATAAAGGGCAATCTTATGAACTTATTTATTGTCTTGGCGAAGATGCAGGGAGAACGCCTGCTGGATATAACACTGCTACTCCAAACGGAATAACTAATAGAAAGATGCCAAAAATATTATACAAACAATGCAATCTTAATGAATAAGTTTTTTTTAAAAAAAATAAGTTTGATTTTGCCAATTGCTATTTTGATCGTGATTATTATATCTGCTTGCATTATTCGCGCTAATATAATTAAAGAAAAAAATTCGCGGATTTTAATTTTTGATAAAAATTATTTTCATGGCAATTCTAAAGAGGACGAGATAATAAAAAAATATTTGAGCGAAAAAGATAAAATATATATAGAGTTGCCGCGCGAAAACGAATTGCAAGTTGTAAAAATAAAAACCGAACCGCCAAAAACAGATTTAATCTCCTTTTTTCAAAATCGCGCAAGCGATAAAAAATTGAATTCAATTGTTCAAAATTTTTCACCTGAAAAAACAGAGAATTTAATTTTTTTGCGCAATATAAATTTTAAAAATTTTTTATCGCGATACCAAAATTTAACTGGGAATCCGTTTATTGATATTCTGCAAATTGAAAATTTAGCAAATAATTTTAATACGAAGCAGCAAAAAATCTTTGTATCGCTCGCGGATAATAATGTTGATTTGACTATTTTTCCCCGCAATAAAACAATAAACAATCTAAACGATTTTGATTATTTAGGAAAAGTGAAATTTAATAATTTAGATAATTTATCGGAAAAAATAATAAATTTTGAAAATGTTATTAAACACATTTTAGCCGTTCAGTTGCCAATTGAAAAAAAGAAAATTTTATCAGATGGAAGTTTTATAAATGAACTGATCGCCGACGCGGAAGAATTTATTTTTATAGATAAAAATATCAGCGGTAAAAATATAAAATATATTCAAGAAGATAAACTAAATTTTTTATTTGCGTATTATATTGATAACAATGAAATTGTTTTTAGCAATAATTTAAATAAATTAAATAACAAAAAACTTATAAATTTGAATTGCGAATATCCAATAATCGCCATTCCGACTAATTTTTTAAATTATTCAAATTTCGCTAAAAATATTTTATGTGATAAAATCAATAAATATCAAAATGTAATTTTTATTGAAAATCAGCAATTAAAAGAATTAAACCTAATTTTTTTATAATTACTCACAAATTACAAAACATAAAATAGTGTCCCCTGAATTTCAGCCAAAGGCTGGTCAACCTCTGGTCGATATTTCAGGGTCTGTGCATGTGGTTTGTTGCATTATAATTAAGATTAACAAAGTATAAATCAAAAATTTATCAATCTTAATCATAATTTAGCGATAATCAATGACAGACCCGCCTGCCTTAATGCAAGGCAATCGGGCAGGTCCTGAAATAAATTCAGGATGACAAATAAATTTTTTATTATTCCATAACTTTTATAAATTATGATTTATATTAAAACAAAACAAGAAATAGACATTATCCGCGAAGGCGGAAAAATTTTATCTTCAATTTTAAACAATGTTATTAGTCACGCGAAAGCAGGCGCAAAAATTTGCGATTTAGACAAAATGGCAGAAGAATTAATCTTAAAAAAAGGCGGCGTCCCATCTTTTAAAAATTATGGCGGCGACGGAAAAAACTCTTTGGGATTTCCATCAACAATGTGTATCTCTATCAATAATGAAGTTGTGCACGGTTCTGGAAAAAGAAAAATTATTTTACAAACAGGTGACATCGTTGATTTTGATATCGGAATGCGCTATCCCGCAAAAGGAGGGCTTTATACTGATATGTCGAAAACAATCGGAGTTGGAAAAATTTCAAAAATTGCTCAAAAACTAATTAAGGTTACAAAAAAATCTTTAGCGCTTGGAATAGAACAAATAAAAGAAGGAAACAGAATAATTGATATTGCTCGGGCAATTCAAAATCACGCGGAAAACGCTGGATTTTCAGTTGTGCGAGATTTAACTGGACACGGCGTTGGGAAAGAGGTGCATGAAGATCCGAAAATTCCGAATTATGTTGATAATCATTTCGGCAAAATTGAATTAAAACAAGGAATGGTTATCGCCATAGAACCAATGATTAACGTTGGCAAATATAAAATTAAAACTTTAAACGACGGATGGACAGTTGCTACTGCAGATAATAGTTTATCAGCGCATTTTGAGCATACAGTTGCAGTCACTAAAACTGGCTATGAAATTTTAACTATATGATCTCATATTTAAAAGGAAAAGTTATCGCTAAAGATGGCAAAACGATTATTTTGAAAGTTAATGATGTCGGCTATAAAATTTTTTTAGGTGAAAACTTTTTGAACAAAATTCAGCAAAATGACGAATTTGAAATTTTTACTTATCTTTTTTGGCGTGAAGACAAAATAAATTTATACGGTTTTCGTGAAAACAGCCAACTCGGTTTTTTTGAAAAATTGATTTCGGTTTCAGGCGTTGGTCCTCGCTCGGCATTATATCTCTTAGATATTGTTGGAACTAAAAATATCCAACAAGCGATATTCGGCAATCAATCTGACATTTTAACGCAAGCGAAAGGGTTGGGTAAAAAAACAGCAGAAAGAATAATTTTAGAATTAAAAAATAAATTGCCGAATATAGATAAAATTTCAGCGACTCCTGACATTCCAGAAAACGACGAAGCCATAAGCGCTTTAATAAATTTAGGATACAACGCAAATGACGCGCGCGAAATCATCGGCAAACTTCCGCCAGAAATAAAAACCGTAGGTGATAAAATAAAAGCCGCGCTAAAAAAAATCGGACGATAAAAAATAATTTAATATTATTTTGAGGCTATAGATTTTATTTTTTTCGCCACTGAAAAAACAAATTCTAAATCATTTTTCGTATAATGCTCTAATTCTCTTAATCCGCTAATATGTAGTCTATTTCTCAACATTCTAACTTTTTCAACCTCTTTAAAAATATCATTTTTGATAATTTTATACTTTTCGCAAAGACGATTAATTTCTATTAAATTTAGTTTTTTAAATTTTTTTTCTTCGGTATATTTTTTTCTTTTACACCAAATAATTTCTTCAATCGGATCATTTTTTAATGTATGTATTTTTTTAATATCTTTATACTTCCAACCTTCTCCTAATTTTATTTTGTCGCTTTTTATTATTTTTTTTAATTTCCACAATAAAAAAACTTCTATAATAGAAGCCGTATAAATAATAATTGTTTTGCGAAAACTGCTGATTTTAACTATGCTATATTCATCTTTTTTAGTCGGTTTTTCTAAAAGATAAATTAATTCAATGATATGATCAAAAGTAATGTCTAAATTTCCTCACAAAATAAGATTATCAATAAAAGAAAAGTTGCTATTATTTTTCATAAATTATGATTTTAACATTTCTGAAAGTGATTTATAACCTTTCTTTTTTAAAAAATTTCCTAATTTCATATCAGAACGCACGCCTAAATCAATCTTGTATTCTTTTTCAAGAGTTCCTATTTTAGTATCTTTTCTTTTAACTACAAATTGTCC
>JAYEJQ010000004.1:12812-19590 GCA_034660735.1 Patescibacteria group bacterium
TATAACAAAATTAATTTAATTTGCAATATAACTGAAAATAAATATAATAAATAAAAAATAATTATATTTTTGAGGGACTATAAAATAAAAGTCGTGAATGCGTTAAAAATTTTTTGAACAAAAGTAAAAATATGCAAAATTTATTAGATAAAATTTTAATTAGAATTAAAAAAATTATTCCGAAACGAATTTTTGTTTTTTTTCAACCGCATTATCATAAAATTTTGAATATTTTCGCAAATTATTTATATGGACGCCCGAGCGAGAAATTGATAGTCGTCGGAATTACTGGCACCAACGGAAAATCAACTACTACTCATTTGATTGCTAAAATATTAGAAAACGGCGGCGAAAAAGTCGGGGAAATGTCTACTATTTTTTTAAGCGACAGCGGAAAAAAAAAATTAAACGATAAAAAAATGACTATGCTCGGACGGTTCGCTCTACAAAAATCGCTATCGCAAATGGTTAAAAATGGATGCAAATACGCTGTGATAGAGACATCCTCAGAAGGTATTAAGCAGTTCCGCCACGTTGGAATAAATTATGATATTTTAGTCTTTACAAATTTAACTCCAGAGCACATTGAATCGCACGGCGGATTTGAAAACTACAAGCAGATGAAATTAAAATTATTCAAGCATCTTGAAAAATCAAAACAGAAAATAATAGGCGGCGAAAAAATCAAAAAAATAATAATAGTTAATTTAGATGACAAACATCATCCTGAATTTTTAGATTTTAAAGTTAATAAAAAAATCGGTTATTCTCTTGATGAAAAATTTAAAAAAATTGGCGCGCTTGTCGCTGACAATATTAAATTAAATTTAAACGGTTCTTGTTTTGAAATAAACAAAACTCGCTTCCATATCAGTCTGCTTGGAAAATTTAATATTTATAATTCTTTAGCCGCAATTTCTGTCGGACTTAGTCAAAAAATTTCAACAGAACAATCGCGAATATTATTGCAAAAAATAAAATTAATTCCAGGAAGAATGGAGATTGTAAATAAAGGGCAAAATTTTACGGTTATGGTTGATTACGCGCCTGAGCCAGAATCTATGAAACAGTTATATAAATTCATCATTAATTTTAAAAATAAAGGTTCGCGGATTATCCATATATTAGGATCTTGCGGAGGCGGACGCGACATCGCGCGACGGCCTATTTTAGGAAAAATCGCTGGAAAAAATGCAGATTTCGCGATTATCACAAATGAAGACCCTTACGATGACGACCCGATGGAAATCATAAATCAAGTCGCTAAAGGCGCTATTTCCGCAGGCAAAATTTTAAACAAAAATCTTTTCAAAATATTAGGTCGCGGCGAAGCGATTAAAAAAGGGATTTTATTAGCCCAAAAAAACGATTTGGTTTTAATAACTGGAAAAGGATGCGAACAAGCAATCTGCGTCGCCAATGGCGAAAAAATTCCATGGGATGATCGAAAAACTGTTATAGAGATATTGAAATCACCAAAATTTAATTTTTAATATAGATCTCTTATTAAAATTTTTTAAAACAAAAACCCCGCTCAAATTTCTTAAACTAAAACGGAGTTTTATAATTTAATTTTTTATTTTTTAATCTTCCACGCGGGAATAATTAACGGATCTCCAAAATGCTCCTCTTCTTCTATCTGCAAGACTTGTCCCGAAGCAGTGTTTGGATGCGAATTTAACATTAATATTTTCAAAACTTTAACAGAACAAATCAGCGCTATACTGATAGCAAAAACAGACACAAGCACTATTAAAAAAATATAGATGTCTTTATATTTACGCATAAAAATATTTTATACCTAAAAGTATTATGCAACTTTTTTCGCAATCTGTCAATTTCAGATTTTAAATATTTTGACACTTTTTAACTTCTGTCTTTGTGAGGGGGCGAATAAAAAAATTTTTAGCCAAAAACGAAACGAAAAAAATAATTATTTTATTACTTTATTATTTTTTTATTTTTTTATTTGACTTATGCTTAATGAAAAGATAAAATACAGACAATTAAATTAAATACAAAAAAATGCATAAATTGACTTTTTACAATCAAGTTAAACGAATTATTGATAAATATAAACTAAAAATAACAGATGAGTTGCGTCTTGGAATTCGTTATTATATTGCTGAAGCAAAAATGGGAAAACAAAAAATTATTTTTAAAATTAATCTGCAAAATAGAAGCGATAATTTGGAAGCAAAACAAAACTACACGCAATTGAAGCGAGAAATTGATTTTTTAGATTTTATTAAAAAAAGCGAAAATAAATTTTTAATCAACGTTCTGCCAGACATATTATACAGCAATATAGATAAAAATCGCGTTTGGTATATTAAAAAATACGCAGACGGACAGATACAGAGTTACAAAGACAGCGCTTTTCTTTTTCGCCAAAGTTTTTTTAATAAAAAAAATATTAAATGGCTGATAAATTTTATAAACAATTTTGAAAAAATTTCTAAAAACAAAAAAGTTAAGCGGCTAAAAAATTTATATCAACTCACACTGCTTGATTATAAAAATTTTGTCGCAAAGCCGAACGAAAAAATGAATAAAATATATTTTCCTAATTTTGATGTCAGCTCTGCGGTTGATAAATTTTTAAAAATTAGAGAAAAAAAATTCAACCAGAAACAGAATGTTTTGTGCCATTTTGAACCTTACGCCGCGCATTTTATAAAACAGAAAAACGGTTTCTGCGTAATTGATTGGGAAAATATCGGCTACGGAAACATCGCTCACGATATTTCTATAATTTGGAATAGGGCTTTTTTAAATCCAGATTGGCAAAAAACTTTATTATCTGAATTAAATAAAAATTTAAAAAATAATAATTTCCAAGAACTGTTTGAAATTGAAATTTTAATTCAAAGCTTAGGCAACCTTATTTTTTGGCATTATAATAAAAACCAAAATGAAATGCCGTTTAGAAAAAAATATATTAATTTCGCGAAAAATAATATTTCAGATATTCTAAACCACAAATTTACTCATAAAAATTTTTAATAAAGATGGCTGAACAAGATTTAATAAAACAATTAAAAAATTTGCGCTACAAAATTAAAGAGACGCAAAAATTACTTAAAATTCAAGATAAAAAAACAGAGTTAAAAGCCTTTGAAATTGAAATGGCGACGCCGGATTTTTGGCAGGATCAGGAAAACGCTAAGAATATTTCGCGAGAGGCTAATGATCTGCGGGAAGAGATTGACAAATGTGTTATTATAGAAAAAGAAATTAACGATCTACTTGAATTAGCATTAAACGACGGAAATGATAAATTCAGGGAGCAATTAAAAATTGAAGTTGAAAAAAAAGAAAAAAAATTTTCAGAGTTGGAATTCTATACACTGCTTTCTGAAAAATACGACGGCTGCGGAGTGATTCTTTCTATCCATTCAGGGGCTGGTGGAGTTGACGCGCAGGACTGGGCGGAGATACTATTGCGGATGTATCTAAAATTTTGCCATAAAAAAGGATGGGACGCTAATATAATTGATAAAACTATAGGCAACGAAGCTGGCATCAAAAGCGCAGTTGTCCGCGTTAAAAGCAAATACGCTTTCGGTTATCTAAAAGGCGAAACAGGGGTTCATCGCTTAGTTAGAATCTCGCCTTTTGACGCTGAAGCAATGCGACATACATCTTTCGCGTTAGTTGAAATTTTGCCTGAAATACAAAAAAATAATAAGATAAAAATCAAAGAAAACGATTTACGGGTTGATACATTTAAAGCAAGCGGGCATGGAGGGCAAGGCGTTAACACGACCGATTCGGCTGTTAGAATTTTTCACAAACCAACAAAGACAACTGTTGTTTGCCGCAACGAGCGATCGCAGTTGCAAAATAAAGAGACAGCGATGAAAATTCTGCAAACTAAACTATTAGTTCTGCAAGAAGAAAAAGAAAGAGAAGAACGCCAAGAAACGCGCGGCGAGATTCAGCGCGCTGAGTGGGGCGCTCAAATTCGCTCTTATGTTATGCAACCGTACAAAATGGTGAAAGACCACCGCACAAAATACGAAACTCAAGAGATTGACAATGTTTTAGACGGGGAGCTTGATGAATTCATAGAAGAATATCTGAAATATCTAAAACAGGATTAGCGTTAATTTTTTTGACAGATATCTTGCAAACAAAGCTGTTAAATTTGATAATATCTTAATTACAAAGTGGTAATCGGCCGCGACTGCACTATATAAAACTTCCCATCTCTAAACGCCCATTCAATATCCTGCGGCTTTTTATAGTGCTTTTCTATTTGAATACAAATTTTGCTCAACTTAATAATTTCTTTTCCTGTTAATTTTTGTTTTTCCTGCTTGCTTTTTGGAACCGAAATCCATTTAACGCTATTTTTCAAGCAACGGACAATCTGTTTTTTCTGCTCAGCAACATTAATATCTAAAATTTCAAATTGAAGTTGTTTTGAATTTTGGATTTTAGATTTTAAATTTATTTGTGATTTGTAATTTTGAATTTGTGATTTTTCCACTACATAACTATCCGGAGTAATTGAACCAGAAACAATAGCTTCGCCCAAGCCATAGCCAGCTTCAATAATCATCTGATTTTTATCCTGCGTTACTGGATGAACTGTAAAAGTGATACCGGAAATTTCAGACTCAATCATTTTTTGAATCACGACAGCGACGCTTACATTGGTTTTTAATAATTTCTTTTCCTTGCGGTAAAAAATAGCCCGCGGAGTAAACAAAGACGACCAGCATTTTTTTACATTTTCTAATAGCATTTTTCCTGTTGTATTCAGATAACTTTCTAATTCACCAGCCCAAGAAGCAACAGAAGAATCCTCGGCGGTAGCCGACGATCGGACGGCAACAAATCTGCATCGCGTTTTTTTAAATTCAGTTGAAATCTCTTTTTCTAAATCCTTCGGCATCTTCGCGTCGTGAATTAAATCTCTAATAACATTTGACGCTCTATCCACTGAATTTACATCGTCATAATTAACTTTTTTCAACTGCGCTTTAATCTCTTGTGTTAAATCGGTCTCTTCCAAAAATCGATCAAAAACGTTCGCTAAAATAACAAAACCCGACGGAACTGGAATTTTAGCATTTATCATTTCGCCCAGCGAAGCGCCTTTACCACCAGCGATATCTACATTTTTTTTCGTTAACTGCTTAAAATTTTTTATAAATTTACTCATATTTTCATTTATTTTTTTAATATTTTTACAACCCCCTTATCCGCGTCTACTTCAACTAAATCCCCGTCTTTTAAAACTTTGGTAGCAATTTTAGTTCCAATGACACAGGGCTTTTTCATTTCGCGCGCGACTATAGCGGCATGGCATAAAATTCCGCCCTCATCTGTTATGAAAGCTGACGCCTTTTCCATCGCAGGCACAAAATCAGGAGTTGTCATAAATGCAACTATGATATCGCCTTCTAAAACTTTATAAAGCTGGCTATTATCTAAAACTATTTTTACTTTTCCATTAATATGACCCTTATTAGCGACTGTGCCCCTTATTAAAACATTAGTTGCTTTTTTTCTATATCCTTTATCTCTTTTTAAAGAATCAAATAATCCGATAGATTTTTTAATATTATTAGTTAATTTGTCCGCTTCTTTGCCGTATATATAATATGCTTTTCCATTAATACTCCTTATTAGAATTGTTTTATTTCTTAAATTTAAAAAATTTCTATCCGGTATATTAAAATCAATAATCTCATTAAACAAGCACTTTAATACATCCTCTAATTTAACATTATTTCTTTTGGCAATCTCTTCAAATACGAAAAATAGATTAGCAAATGCATTGCTTATAATATCTGTTCTATAAGTCCTTAAATAAATGTAAGTCCTCGCTATTTTAAAAAATTTCTTAAAATCATTATCAGCTTTTATCTTTTTGAAAATATTATTTATTTTTTCTTGATGAAATTTTGGTAAATTTTGCAAATGCTCTAATTTTTTATCCGGATCTTTTTTAGATAAATAAACTATTCTTTCTATTACATCCTTTTTCGTCCATAATTTTCCTATTCCATATTTTACTCCAATAGAGTTAAAATCAATAAGATATTTATTAACCTTTCGTTTTAAAATAGCAGTCATCTTATTTTTATTGTTTTTATAAAAAGTTGCCAATTTTAAAATTTCAATTTGCTCAAAATAACCAAAATTACCTTTAATTGGTCTGGTTAAATTATTAAAATATTCCTCTGCTATTTCTTTGCTTTTTATGTGTGTTTTAATTGTTTCTTTAATATTTTTCTCTAAATAATTCTGAGTTGAGAGAATAGGCATCATATACGCGGTAAATTTAATATATGATCTCAAAAATTCTTTTATAATATTTTTTATTTGTTGATCTGCCTTTTTGGAAAAATCCGTTTTTTTAATCTGCTTGCTAAAATTCAAAACTCTATCTCCATCCATTTCACATTTTTTAGCAATTTTTTCTAAATATTTAGAATCTTTCAATATTTTTTTCAATATCTGTTTTTCTTCATATTCTACTGCTTTCTTATTAAAATAAATACCATGTCGGCTATCATAAAATGGCCTATATGCCGTCGGAAAACCAAAAATTTTTTGATATATATCATTATCCGTAATTCCAATAACAGCAATACTCTTATAAAGTAATAACAATTTTCTGGATACTACGGGAAAATAATTATCATTTTTGTTGATTTCAAAAATTTTTTTGTCTTTAGAATAAATTATTCTTTTATTAATATCCATATTTTTACTAATTTTAGCTAAATTATTCACAAACTATTGACATAGCTATTGATTT
>JAYEJQ010000004.1:19690-28157 GCA_034660735.1 Patescibacteria group bacterium
ATTAAAATATGCCGCGCTTTTATTTTGCCGTCTTTTTTTTCTTCAACTTTAATAATATGAAAACCGAATTGTGTCCTCACTATTCCGCTGATTTCTCCGACTTTCAAAGAAAACGCGACATCCTCAAATTCTTTTACCATTTCGCCTTTTCCAAACCATCCTAAGTCCCCGCCATTTTTTACACTTGCGAAATCCTCGCTATGCAAACTAACTAATTCAATAAATTTTTTATCGGAAAAATCGGATTTCAATTCATCTAATATTTTATTCGTCAAATCAATTCTACTCTTATTAAAATCATCCGACCAAATAATGTAATTATTTAATCTATTCTGCAATAAAATCGGATAAACAATCCTGCTTTTAAAATCATCTGTATCCCATAAATAAAATTCTTTCAATGTCCTTATAAATTCTTCCTCTGAATCAAATTGCTTTGAATATTCTATAAAACTGCTATTTATATCTTCGTCAGAGACATTGATTTCGCGCTTTAAAGCAATATTTTGAATAATTTTATTTGTTATCAGCCTATCCAAAACTTTAGCGGACGAATCTTTTTTATCAATAAAATCTCTTTCGGGTTGATTATATTTCTGCCCATTTAAAACTGTACGCAAAACATAATCATAATCTTTATATAAAATCATATCATTCCCAACAATCGCCGCTGGATACGGAATAAATTTTAACAGCGCTCTTGAAATGCTGCCATTCCAGCCGTAGCGGCATATTCCAATTCCAAAAACAAAAAATGTCAATAAAATAACAGCTAAAATAATCAACGAATATTTTTTAAATCCAACTTTTTTTATTTTATTAGTTCTCGCGACTTTTATAATTTTCTTTTTTTTATCAATAATCTTGGCTTTATTCTCTGTCTTGCGTGAATAGGCGCGCGCGTCTGCCGTATTTTTTTTATTCTTTTCAGGGATAGCGCGTTTTATCTCAACACTCTGTTTTTTAATGTCTAATTCTCCTTTGTCGTTTATAGCGTCTAAAACTGCCCGCCTCATCTCTGAAATATCATTTTGTTTGTTAGTTTTTTTTTCTTCCATAAATCAATCAACAAAAAAATATTCCCACCAAAACTTTGGAAAAAATCTTTTTGTGTCTTTATTATTAATTAAATAATCCTGTGATTTATTGTCAATTCCTGTTTCTTTTGGAACAACAATAACTTCTTCGCCATCTTTTTTTAAACCAAATTTTTCGCGCGCCTCTTTCTCAATAAACATATCGCTGTTAAAATATTCTATCAATTTATTAAACTCTTTGCTGCTATTTTCTAAATCCTTTATTTCTTGTTTCAGCTCTTCTATTTCATTATCAACAAATTTATTGTTTCCATATTCTCCATATATTCGCCAGCCTAAAACAGCGACAATAAATAAAACAAAAAACAGAAAAAAATTTGACAACAATATTTTAATAAAAAAACTTTTTTTCTTTTTCATAAATAAATTATTAAAATCCGACTAATTCAACCTCTTCTTCTAACTGTATTCCGTAATTATCGCGAACTTTCTGTTTAATTAAACTAATCAGCATTATCACATTATCCGCTGTCGCATTTTTAATATTTAAAATAAAATTCGCGTTATACCCGCTAACTGCGGCTCCGCCGATAGTCTTGCCTTTTATTCCCGCGCTTTCTATTAAATAACCCGCTGGAATTCTGCCGTTTATGGAAGACAAACCTGTGTCTTTGGTAAACATCTCTAAAATTTTATTATTTTTAACAATCGGATTTTTAAAAATAGATCCAACGTTTGGGTGTTTAAAAAACGATTTTTGCGCGCGCTTTTTAACAATCTCTTCAATCTTTTGTTTAATTAAATTTTTATCGCAAACTTTTAATTTTAATTCGGCTGACAGTATAATCAATTTTCTACTTTTCAAAATGCTGCCGCGATAACTAAAATATAAATCTTTATTTTGCAAAATAATCGTTTTATCATCTTGTAAAATTACAGTTCTTTGAACAATATTTGACATTTCTCCGCCGTAAGCTCCTGCGTTGCCGCGAATAGCCCCACCCGTAGTTCCAGGAATTCCAGCCGCCCATTCCAAACCGCTTAAACCGTTATCCGATGAATATTTAACGAGTTCCGATAAACGAACGCCAGCCTCCGCGCGAATAATTTTATATTCTTTTCCAATTTGTAAATCTGAAACTTTGATTTCAGACGATAAATTTTTTATTCTAATCACTAAACCGTCAAATCCGCTGTCAGAAAATAGAATATTGCTTCCGCCGCCAAGAATATAATAAAAAATATTTAATTTTTTGGAAATTTCAATCGCGCTAATAATTTCTTGCTCTGAATTCGCCTCGTAAAAATATTTTGCAGGTCCGCCTATTTTAAAAGTCGTATATGGCGCTAAAATCTCATTTCTCTTCAATTTTTTTCCAAACTCTTTTTTTAATTTTAAAAAAATATCTTCCATATTTTTACATTTATTGCAATAATCTTATCATTATTTTTACGATTTTACAACTCGCCTTTACTTATCAAAAATCCTTGTTATTATAAAGAAAACGGCCAGGTAGCCAAGCAGTAAGGCAGCGGTCTGCAAAACCGCTATGCACGGGTGCAAATCCCGTCCTGGCCTCAAAGACATAAAAACATAAAAACATAAAAATTTAATTGTTTAAATGTTTATGTGCTTACATATTTATATAATTTTATTTTATGAATTCTGATAACCAAAAAATTATCCTGCAGCCGCAAGATAAAATATTAGCTAAAACTTTATTAAAAATAATACCTCATTCTGTTCTGCCAAATTATTTTACAATCATCCGCTTTTTTTTGATTCTTCCAGTTATTTGGATGATCACTATTGAACAATATTTATATGGAGTTATTATTTTTATTATTGCCGCATTTACCGATGCTATTGACGGCGCGCTTGCCCGCACGCGAAATCAAATCACGGAATGGGGGAAAGTTTACGACCCTGTCGCGGACAAGCTTTTAATTGGTTCAACTGCTTTTTTAATTATCAATAAATATCTTAATTTTTATCTGGCGATGACAATTATTTTTATTGAAATTTTAATTGTCGTAAACGGCGGATGGCGGAAAGCAAAAGGACACCCAGTGCAAGCGAATATTTGGGGAAAAATCAAGATGCACCTGCAAGTCTACGGGGTTTCATTGCTGTTTATTTTTCTATTAACAAACGTTTCTATACTAATACCTCTCTGCTGGTCTATTTTTATTTTAGCCATAATCTTTGCGATAATAAGTTTTTTTACTTATAGTATGTAGACAAATTATGAATTTTTCAAAAAATAAAATAATTTATAAAAAAATTTTATAACGACATAATCAAACTAAATAAAACTAATAAAATTAACGGGGGGAATAAATTTATACTGCCTAAAATTTAAAAAATATGAGTAAAAAAATAAACCCCTTTTTACTTTTTTCTATATCAATAATAATTTTGCTAATTTCTCCATTTTATTGCTTCTCTGCGAACTTATTGGATATTACTATTATTGAAATCGCGGCTTTTGAAAAAAGCGGGTATGAATGGATAAAAATTTATAATAATTCCGACGATGAAATAAATTTAGAAGGCTGGAAATTTGTTGAAAACTTTTCAGACAGCAATTTAGATGGCTCAAAACACTCGCTTAATGAATATAACAATGGCTATATTTTGCAACCAAGCAACTCCGCTATTATTTGTCAAAACGCCGACAATTTTTCAAACGAAAATAACGAATATAATGGATTGATTCTTGATAGTTCGTGGGGTTCATTAAGAGAAAGCGGAGAAAAAATCCAACTTATAGATAATGAAAAAAATATTATTGAAAATTTCACGTATATTGAATGCAAAACAGCTGTTTTAAAAAGAAAAAATTTCGCGTCTGCGGATTATTCAATGAATAATTGGGAAGAAAACGTTGGCGAAAATTATAATGACAATGAAAACGAAAATGGAGAAGATGAAACCGCTGACGAAAATAATGATAGAAACAGCGACGAAACAGACGGTTATTCTAATCCGATTTCTTCTTCAAATAATAAAACGGATAAAATAAAAACAACAGCGACAAAAAAAATCAAATCGGATATAATAATCAATGAAATTCTGCCGAACCCTGCTGGCGCGGATAATAAAAAAGAATTTATTGAACTGAAAAATATCGGAAACAGATCAATAAATCTCAAAGAATGGAAACTAAGGGACAACAGCAAAAGAATTTATGAAATAAATAGAAAAGATTTTAAAACAACTTTAATAAAGGCAAAAGGTCTTTTTTTAATTTACAGGAATATCAGTAAAATAGCGCTTGATAATTACGGCGGCGAAACGTTGAAACTTTATAATCCGCAAGAAAAATTAGCTGATAAAATTTCTTACAAAAACACTATTTCTGAGAATGAAAGCTATGCCAGAAATAAAAAAAATAAATGGGAGTGGACTACCTCTTTAACGCCAAATATAAAAAATATAATCAAAAGGTATCCAACGGCGGTAATAGAAAAAATTAAAAAGGCGCAGACAGGCGAATTGATTATTTTTGACGCTTCTGATTCTTACGATCCAGACGGCGATGAACTGTTTTTCGCTTGGGATTTTGGCGACGGCGATTCAAGCGATTCAATAAGAGTAGCTCATTCTTATTTAAAATCAGGAAAATACAACGCAAAACTATCTGTTATTGACGCTGATAATAAAACTGATGAATTATTTTTTCTTGTTGAAATTATTAAAAATTCTGATGATTCCTCAGAAACCGCAACTGCTGATAAAATAAATAACGCGAAAACCGTATATCCGAATATTTTAATCAGTGAAATTTTTCCCAACCCAGCAGGCGCTGACGATAATGAATTTATTGAAATTTTCAATCCGAATAATGATGACATTAACTTAAGCGGCTGGCAGTTAGATGACAACGAGAAAGGTAGCAAGGCTTGGCGAATTCCGCAAAATACGATTATCGCGTCCGATAGCTATTTAGCGTTTTTTAAAGAGCAAACAAAATTAATATTTAATAATTCATCAGACTCCGCTAGAGTTATAAATCCCGCTGAAAAAATTGTCGCACAAATCAATTATGATAAAACAGTTGAGGGAGCCAGTTATTGCGCGGATATATATAATAATGATTGGTATTGGACATATAATCTCACTCCTGATGAAAAGAATGGAAGCGATACGATAGGCACGCAATCTGATAATATCTATCAATACGAAATAGAGCCGCCGAGTAATGAAAAAAATATAAAAATAATTGATATACTGGAAATTAACAACTGCAATGATGGTGATTTAATTGAGACAACTGGCGTTGTCGCGGCAGAACCGGGAATTTTAGGAAAACAGATTTTTTATCTTAATGGCGCTAAAATTTATATGCACAAATCTGATTTCCCGAATTTAAAAATCAACGATGCCGTTGTTTTAACTGGAGAAGTATCAATAACAAATGATCAGTTAAAAATTAAAATCAAAAACAGAGAAGATATTTTTCCGCTTTCTCGACAGGAAGAATTAAGCCCGATTTATCTGCAAATTAAAGACGCTGATAAAAATTTTATTTCGCGGCTAATATCTATTAACGGAGAAATTGTTGAAAAAAAAGGGAATACGTTTTGGCTTGATGACGGTACGGGCGAAATAATAATCTACATCAATAAATACACAGAAATTGACCTAAAGCAATTTAAAGATGGGGATTTCATAGAAATAGTTGGGATGCTTGACATCGTGAAAGACGGATTTAGATTGCTTCCGAGATATCAAAGCGACATTAAAATAACTAAAATACTGGGAAAAAATTACGCAACGAAAGAAGATCCGACAAATAAAAAATTCTCTTTCGCGATAGAGGAGAAAGAGAAAAAAAATTATAATAAATATTTTTACATAACTATTTTTGGGCTTGCCATTATCGCGGTCGGGCAAATATGGAAGTATAGAAAAAATAAAAATTAAATTTAAATTTAAATTTTATCCAAATAACTTTGCAAAATTAGAGAGGCGGCAACATCGTCTCTTTTTTTATTTTTTCCGCCCTTTAGTAAATTATCCGCTAACCTGCTTGTATATCGCTCATCTTCTAAAATAATCCCAATATCTAAATTATCTTTTAAAAAATTAGAAAATAACTTAACTTTTTTCATCATCGGATTGTCGCCTTTTTTTCCTGCCAGCCCATACGGCATTCCAATAATTATTTTATCTGTCTGATTATCAACTATAATATCTTTCAATTCGCGCAAAACAAAATTCTTATTTTTATTCTCAATTATTTTATAGGGCAACGCCAACTTGCTTTCGCTGTCGCCAATCGCAACGCCTATTCTTTTAAGACCATAATCTATTGCTAAAAATTTTTTCATAATTTAAACAGGACTTGCCTGTAATATCTCTATCTTTTTTTCCAATTTCAAAACTCTTTCTTTTAAATCTTGTGTGTCATTATTAACAGCGATAATATCTTGAGAAAGAGTTTTAAATATTTTGCCTATTTTCTCATCTAAACGGCGAATTTCTTCTTTGATTGAAAAAAGTTCTGATTTTATCGTGCTTAATTTTTCTATCAATTTTTCTTCTATTTTATCTTCAATATATCTATCCTGTTTAGCAAATCTGTCGTCAATATACCTATCCTGCTTAGCGAACCTATCTTCAATATATCTATCCTGTTTAGCAAATCTGTCGTCAACAGACTTAAATCCGCTATTAACAATGATGGCAAAATCATCAAAAGACACATCTATTATTTCTTTAATCTGTTTTAAGTCGTTTTTATCTAACATAAATAAATAAATTTTAATTTTTATATTTTCATAATATCAATATTTTATATTATTGCAAAATTAAAAATACCGCACTGCGTTTTTAAAATGACGCAATTTTATTTTTTCACCATCGCGTTTTTCAATCGCTACAACATCTATTTGATACTCGTTTTTTATCCGATTCTCTAAAATATATTTTTCAGCTGTTTTTATCAATTTTTTTTGCTTAATAAAGTTTACAGCCTCTTCAGGAAGTCCGAACTTTCCATTAGTTCTTGTTTTCACCTCTATGAAAATAATTTTTGATTTTAATTTCGCGATAATGTCAATTTCTCCAAAATAATTTTTATAATTACTGCTTAAAATTTTATACCCATTTCTAATAAAATACTTTTTAACAATGTCTTCGCCCCATACGCCAAGTTTCTGACTTTTGTTTAACATAATCTATTTTTTAAAAATCATCCCAAAATGATATTTCCCAGCGTCAAATTCATCAATCCGCTCAGAAGCTAATTTATAAAGCAATGCATTAATTTCGCTCTTTTTCACGCGCGATTCTAATGGCGGACCGAACGGAATAACGCTTTGATTCCAGTCAACAATTAAAAGCGTTCCGCTATTTTTTAACATTCTTATAGCTTCTTTTAATATATCGAAATATTTATGCGACTGGAATAAAATATTAATCAGCATAACCAAATCGCAAAAACCGTCTTTAATTCCAGTTGATTTATAATTCTCAATATTCGCTTGGATTGTTTTTAAATTATCAATTCCTTCTGTCTTGCGTCGCGATCTAACCCCTTCTATTACGATTTTCTGAATATCAACAGCGTAAACAATTCCGCTATTCCCTACTAAATGAGCCGCTGGCACGCAAAAATGCCCTGCTCCGCCGCATCCTAAGTCAGCCACTTTCATTCCTTCCGCGATTTCAACTCTTTCTAAAATTTTTTTAGCGTCCAATAACTTATTGCCGCCATAAAACAAATTAGACATAAAAATATAAACTCAAAAATAAAATTCTAATAAATTTGCAATTACCAATTTGGCAATTACCAGTCAATTTGCAATTTTCTAATTTTCAATTATTTAATTTTTAAAAAAAACAAATATTGTCACCCTAAATTTATTTCAGGGTCTGTCATTACTTATTGCTAAATTATGATTAAATAAATAAAATCCTGATTTTTATGCTTTACCTTTCTTGAACATAATATAGCGAATTACAAGCACAGATCCTGACCCCGCCGCTCGCGAGCAGCGGGGCAGGGTAACAATTAATGGTAATTGAAAGTTTGTTTTAAAACCTCAACCTCTTATTGAGCTCCATTATCGCTTCAAATTCATCCTTGCTTAAAACAGCTTTTCTCTCTTTTTTCTTTTCTTCAATAATCTCTTCTATCCGCTTATGCTTAATCAATCCGTCGTTAAGAATCTCTAAATAAAGCATATTAATTTCGCTTCTTTTCCATGCTTTAATTCCTAAAACTCTTTTTTCCAAAAATTTTTCGCCGGCAATATCTATTTTTTCCTTAATTTTTTCTATTGCTTTCATTGGATCGCTTGACCAATTTCTAAAATCTTCTATTGTTAAATTTTCAAGTTCTTCTATCGGTCCGACCAATTTCGGCTTTTCATCGTTTAAATAATCTAACTTCTTTTCTTTTTTTAAATAACCCCCTGTA
>JAYEJQ010000005.1:0-1188 GCA_034660735.1 Patescibacteria group bacterium
ATTACAATAACAAACGATTACATACAAGTTTAAAGAATCAAACACCAAAAGAATTTACTAAATTATTTATTAAAAAAATTCATTAAATTTAAATTTTATCGGTTCAGTATTTTTAGGCATTGACAATTCGTATCTGTTTAACAACTTTAGTTGAATATTAAAAGTCTCGCGACCAATAATATTATACCAAACCGTTACCGAATTGGTTAGCAGCTAGATCTAAATAATATAGAATTAAAATATTTTTATCAAATTTTTTAAAAAGATTATCTATTCAATTTTCCCCTCCCCGTTTGGATTATACCCGGCTTTCACTTCCTCTCCGTCTGAATAGCCGTCGCCGTCCGTGTCGGGATTTAGCGGATCGGTTTTATATATCCTTACTTCATAATAATCATCAAGCCCGTCGTTGTCGGTGTCGCGGTTATTGGGATCAGTTCCAAATTTTTTTTCTTCAAAATCATATAAGCCATCAACGTCTTGATCCATTACCATTGGTCCGCCTCCAACGCATAAACCGCCAATGCATTCTTCTTCTGCCTGCTTATTGTTTAATTCGCTATTTTTTTCTAAATCTTTATCAATCCTGTTGTTTTTATTATTCAAATCAGCATAATTATCCTCTGGCGCAAATTCTTTTCGACCTGAATTTTCTTCTTTATTGCCTAAATCAGCCGCCTGATTTGCCTGATTATTATAATATTTAACGGTAAATACTGAAACAGCAATAACAAAAACAATTAAAATCACGGCAAATAAATATTTTTTATTGTTACTATTTACTGTTTGCATAAATGTCTAAATTTATCCTTTATGAATGTTTTATGGATAATTGTAAAAAATTAATAATAAGCGCAATTGCATAAATAAAAGCCGCATTTCACGCAATTATTTCCACTGCAAGTACCGGGTGTGCATTCTTTACAAAATTCAACTCTAATTATTTTGTTGTTTTTGTTGTTTATTGTTTGCATAGATATTTAAATTTAAAATTTTTTTTCATTTGCTTAAAAAAATAGAGTCAACACTATTTTCCTATTAATAATAGTCCTCATCGTTATAATGTCAATGCCTAAAAATACTGAACCGATAAAATTTAAATTTAATGAATTTTTTTAATAAATAATTTAGTAAATTCTTTTGGTGTTTGATTCTTTAAACTTGTATGTAATCGTTTGTTATTGTAAT
>JAYEJQ010000006.1:0-1176 GCA_034660735.1 Patescibacteria group bacterium
ACGTGGTTGTTTTAGACAAGAGCGTTTCTTTGGGTGAAGAGGGGATACTCGCGGCGGAAATAAAATCAGCCGCTTATAATAAAATTAAAACTAAAATTCAAAGTTTTATTATCGGTTTAGGCGGACGGGATATTACGGCCAATACGTTGAAAGAGATTGTTAAATTAGTTAAGAAAAAAGATAACGGAACAAAATTTATAGGAAAGATTTAATACGCATTGACAAATAAAAAGTAAGTATTATAATAAAAGTAAGAATTAAAATAAAAGTAAGTTTATGAATACTTTTACAAATACAATAATTTGCGAAACAACAATGACAAGCAAAGGACAAATTGTAATTCCTAAAAAAATAAGGGATATTTTAAAGTTGAAAACTTCGCAAAAAATAACCCTAGAATTATTAAAAGACAAACAAGAAGTGAAATTAAAATCAGGACCTGATATTTTAGATTTAGCAGGAAAGTATAAATTTAAAAAAATAATTCCAGCTACAAAGCTTCGGGAAAAATTTGAAAAAGAATATGCGGGAAGATTCTAAAATTTATTTTATTGACACCAATATTTTTATAAGAATATTGTTTAAGGAGAATGAGAGAATTTTTCAAGATTGCTTGTCTGTTTTAAAATTAGTAAAAAATGATAAAATAACGGCTTTTATTTGCAGTTTAGTAATAGCAGAAATAGATTGGGTTTTAGAAAGAGTTTATAAAATTTCAAAACATCAAGTTGTTAATGACTTGCAAAGTATTTTTAAATTGAAAAATTTAAAAATTTGCGATAAAAATGATTTAAAATTGGCGATTTATTTATATAAACGATATAATGTGAAATTTATTGACGCGATAATCGCGTCTAATGATTTAATTCAGAAAAAGAGCGCGATAATTGTATCTTATGATAAAGATTTTGATAAATTAGGAGTTAAAAGAATTGAGCCGAAAAAATTATTAAAAAAATTATAATCTATATTCAAATTTATGAAACGAAAAATTTTATTTCTCTTTTTGTTTTTATTCGCGTTGCAGATTATTTCACCTGTTGTTGTTCTTGCTAAGATTGGAGAAAATATGAATTTTAACCCAGAAGTTGTAATCCCTGGGATGAAAATTAACGCTTCGGGAACCGCTGAGACTATAAAAGTTGACGCGAAAGGCGAGGCGATTAGAAAATATAT
>JAYEJQ010000007.1:0-5843 GCA_034660735.1 Patescibacteria group bacterium
AGTTGATTTTTCTATAACTGTAGGTATTAATTGCATAATGAAATTATTTTAAATATCAGATTCTAAAATTAAACTGCGTTCAACTAAATTATTTTTTTTATAAAATTTAATAGCACGAATATTCATCGCATAAGCGATAACTCTTAATTTTTTAACATTTTTTGATTTACACCAATCAATAAATGATTTAAAAAGTTTATTTCCGATTTGGTTGCATCTATAATTGTCTAAAACAAACATATTCTCTAATTCAGCAAAAATGGGTAATATTCTGGATGATGATTTTTTTTGAATACTACCTACTAAATAGCCGACGATTTTATTATTTGTATAAGCAACTAAAGCACAGCTATCATTTTTGATAATGCGTTTTTTAAAATGATTTTCTCCGTCATCTGCAAATGTCCATTCACAATTAAGAGTTTTGTCATACTCATCAAATTCTTTTTTAAACAGCATTAAATTTAATTTTTGGATATCTTTTAAATTTTCTATTGTGGCAAATTTAATTTTAAATTCCATTGCAATAAAAATTAAAACACAAAATGTGACGTCTTGTCGCCCTGAATTTATTTCAGGGTCTGTGCTTGTTGTTCGCTACATTATGATTAAAATTATCAAAACTTTAAATATTATAATTTGTTTTGCTGAGTAATATTCAACTAATAACAGACACAGATCCTGAACTAAATTCAGGATGACATATAGTAGAATCGGAATAATAAAATGGAAAAATTACTTTTTCTCTGTTTTATTCAACCTTTTCATCAATCTTGACTTCTTCCGCGCCGCCGTATTCTTTTTAATAATCCCTTTTTGCGCCGCCTTATCTAAACCCTTTGTTGTTTCTCTAACTAATTTTTGCGCATCATCTTTTTTTGATTCAATAGCTTTTCTGCTTTTTTTAGTTAAATCCTTGATCTTTGTTTTAACTGCTTTATTTACTAAAGCCTTTTTTTTGCTTTTACGCAATGATTTTATTTGAGCTTTTCTAACTGGCATAATTATATTTTATTAAATTTTTAATTATTTTTTTTAAAAAATATTTAAACATTAAATTATTTAAAATTCATTTAAAATTAAAAATTTTAAATTAAAAATTAAATCTGGTAGCCCTAAGGGGAATTGAACCCCTGTTTCCAGGATGAGAACCTGATGTCCTAACCACTAGACGATAGGGCCAAACTAATCTCCTCCGAATCTTCTTTTGCGGTTATTAAACCATTCTATGGCTTCGTCTAAATCTTTTTCAGAAAAATCTGGCCAGCATACTTTCGGAAAATACAATTCACTGTATGGAGACTGCCAAAGCAAAAATCCAGATAACCGCTGTTCGCCAGAAGTTCGGATAATTAAATCTGGGTTTGGAATATTTGGAGTGTAGATATTTTCAGAAATAGTTTTTTCGTCAATTTTATCAAACGGAATTTTAGCTTTTACAATTTTTTTTAGCGCGTCAACTAATTCAACTCTTCCTCCGTAGTTAATCCCAATCCGCAAAATTCCTTTAGCGCAATTCCTTGTAATCTCTTCTATGTTTTTTATTCTCTTTTGCAAATCTTTATCTAAATCCGACATTCTCCCAATAACTTTAATTCCAACATCTTTCTTTTTATAATATTCCGCGTCTTTTGTCACAGCCCGTTTTAATAATTTCATTAAATAACCAACTTCTTCTTTTGATCTTTTCCAATTTTCAGTTGAAAACGCCCAAACAGTTAATATTTTAATTCCGCGATTAAACGCCAATTCGCAAATACTTTTAACATTATCATAGCCAACTCTATGCCCTTGCAATGTCGGCAAATTTTTGTTTTTCGCCCACCTGCGATTTCCGTCTAAAATAATGCCTAAATGTTTTATTGTTTGCGTATTTGGCATAAAAAAATTATTTAGTCTCTTTATGAATAGTGTGTTTTTTGCACCATTTGCAATATTTTTTTAATTCCAAACGATCTTTGATTTTCTTTTTGTTTTTGTTGGAATGATAATTTATCCTGTGGCACTCAACGCACTCAAATTTTATTAGATTATCTTGTGACATAAATTTAGTTAAGATATTTTAATTATTAAACTGAGCCTACCGTCGGGGTCGAACCGACAACCTGCCGCTTACAAGGCGGCTGCTCTGCCAGTTGAGCTAGGTAGGCATTTTTTTACATTAAACGTAATTTTTTTGTGGAACTTAAAATCTCTTTTTCAATATCCTGATAAGTTACTTCAAGTATCGGCTTGCGACAAATAATTATTACATCAAAACCGCTCCTGAAATTTTTCAGATTCAGGCGAAAAATTTCGCTTATCCTCCTTTTAATCTTATTTCTCACAACCGCTTTTTTTGAAATCTTGCTTGAAATAATAATACCAAAACGGGAATAACCCAAATTATTTTTTAACATTCTTATTCCAAACAGTTCAATAAAACATTTACTGCCTTGTTTAAAAACTTTTTCAAAATTAGCTTTTCCTTTTAAGCAATATTTTTTAGCAAGCATAAAACTATTTAGAAAGTTTTTCCCTTCCTTTTTCTCTTCTCTTTTTTAAAACATTTCTCCCATTCTTTGTTGACATTCTCTCCCTGAATCCATGTTTAGTTTTAGCCCTTTTCGCTTTTGGCTGATATGTTCTCTTTGGCATATTAAATATTTTATTAGATAAATTTTGACAATTTTTTAAAAAAATATGTCATCCTGAATTTATTTCAGGATCTGTGTCTGTTTTTCGCTATATTATAATTAAGAGCGACTAAATATAAATTCAAAATTTGCTAATCTGATTATAATGTAGCAATAATCAATGATAGATCCTGAAATAAATTCAGGATGACAAAATGTTTAATTAGCGCAACTCGTAAATTAATCATCGCTACTTTTAATATATACTATAACTCTTTTATTATTTTATCAATAGCTACGGCAAATATCGCGACAATTTTCTTAAAAACTTATAGACATTGCATCGTATCGGTTTTACTGCTATCTCCCATAAGCCAAAAAATTCTGTTATTCTATTTTTAGGCGCAAATCCTATTTTAAAGCGTGTTATCCCGCTCCAACTCTCTTGCGACGAACTTTTTCCAGACTCTGATTTTATGCCGCCTAAATCATAAAAACTATATCTGCTCTCCTTAACATCTTGAATGATTTTCCATTGCAAAAGATGCGGAGCCATTAAAGCGCGCTGCGAATTATCAGATGCTCCATGCATATAAACAGCTGTATCGCCGAAACAGCCTACAATTGCGGCGGCAATAATTTTTTTGTCACGCTCGGCAATATATAATTTGATATTAAAATTTTCCTTGCTTTTTGCTGTTATTCCTAATTTCAGCATCTCTTTATAATATTTCTTTTTGTGGATGGCAAAATTGTCGCGCAAAGATGTTAACTCTAATAATCTCCAAAATTTATTGAATTCTGATTCTAAATTTTTTTTATCAACAATTTTAATTTTAACTCCCTTTTTTTCCGCTAATCTGATATTATAGCGATGCTTCGGCTTCATTTGAGATAAAATTTTGCTTTCCTGTTGTTTTAAATCAATAAACAATGTTGATCTCGGCTGTATATCCCTGTATGATCTTTTAAAGCCTAAACTTTTAATATCATATTTTTTTAATAAAGGGTTTGCGGAATCTTTAATTATGCCGAAATCTGTTCTAATAGCAATCGCTTTTTCTTCTGCCGCGATTCTTTTTAATTCACTGAACAGCGCGATTAAAATATTTTGGACGATTGATTTTTTTTTACTCTTTTTAATTATCGGTCCTCTGTAAATATCTATGAAATTTATTCTAAACGCGCCGCTCTCTTTAACCGCCAAACAGCACGTTAATAAATTCCCTTTTTTATCTTCTATGCCGATTCGCCATATTTTTTTATTCATTATCTCTTTAAAAAGTCCACAATCAAAAGACTGAAGCAACCCGCCGTCCTCAGAATTTTTAGCGACAAATTCATCCCATTTGTTTTTTTGGCTATATTTGTAATATACAATATTCATTTTTTTATTTTAATTTCATCTTAATCGCTTTTGTCGGGCAATTTTCAGCGCAAATGCCACACCCTTTGCAGTAATCCAAATCAGCTTCATAATAAACTCTCCCGCTTTTATTTTTTTTGCCTTTCTTGTTCGGACGACAAATATTTTCAGGACAAATCATCGCGCACATTCCGCAACCGATGCATTTTTCTTTATCAATTACTGGCGTAAATGTCCTCCAGCCGCCAGTCTTATTTTTTTTAGTTGTATTCGATTTTACTGATAAATTATGCTTCATAAAAAATTTTATTTTAAATTATTTATCTTAATTATAACTGCTAACAAATTTAACATAACATCATCGGTCGCGAAACTTCTAATATTTAACCAAAACCGCTGCCTATGACTAATTATAACATAAATTTTCTTATTCAAGAAAAATCAATCTTTTATCAACCCATAAAAATACTGAATAAATAAAATTAAAACCCATCCTTTCCGCGCAAACAATTTCGCCGCGAGTCTAACAATCTTTTATATATAAAATAATAAGCCGCCCATAATATTAAAAACAGATAACTGAAAAAATAAATAAAAAAACTGTAGGAAATCAGCGCAAATGTTGTGATCAGTGTCGCTACTTTATATCTTCCTAAAATTACAACAAACGGAAGCATCCATAAAAAATACCACTGCATAAACGAAAAATTCGCTGTTAAAAAATATAGCAAGAAGACGATAAAATAACATTTTATAAGATTTGAAAATCCGCTTTTTTTCTTAAAAAATATAACACCTAAAAATGATAAATACAAAATTATAAAAACTGCATAACTTATTTTTTTAATCAAAATTATATTCGCGCCTTTTGTTATGACAATCAATGCCATCGGAATAAAAGACATATAAGCCGATGAAATGGTTTCAAACTGCCTGTCTATCCCTAAAAACATATCAGGAGTTGCTCCGATTAAAAAATAATTTAAAGCCATTATCGCGCAAAATATAATTATACTATTTATAAAAAATTTAACCTTTAAATTTAATTTGTTAAATTTATTTAAAGTTATTAAAACAAAAATTGGTAATAATAAAATAGTAACAAACTTTATTAAAACAGAGCAAATCAGCAAAATCAAACTTAAATAATATTTTTTTTTCAACCAAATAAAAATACTTAAAACGACAAAAAACATCATCGCGATGTCGTTGTGTCCGTTGTTAGCGATTTCAAACAAAATCAGGGGATTGAATCCGTATAGCATTGTTCCTAAATACTTATAGTCAGGCTTAATCTGTTTTATAATTTTAAAAATTAAAAAACAGGTTCCGATATTAAATAGGATTGCCAATAGTTTAAAAAACAAAATGCCCAAAAAAATAATATTGTTAGATAAAATTGTCGGAATAACAGATATTATCAGCCACAATGGACCATATAACAACGGCACACTAACCGCTCTAGGTTGTGTTAAAATAAAGAAAGGATCATCTGGAAAATTTATCGGGGCTGTTAAAAACGGATTTTGATGATAATGAGTTAAAACTTTGGCGCGAAAAATATAATTATAAATATCCGAAGATCCGAGTGGCGGAATAATTAAAAGCGTAATTTGAAAAAGAATAAAGAAAAAAACAATGATTTTAAAATTTTCTTTCAATAAATCTTTATTTTTTAACGCTATTTTATAAATCAAAAAATAAGAGAGCAACAATCCCGCGAAAATAAAAAACAGATATAACAGAATAATTGGGTTGCGCGGTGAAATAGAATAATCGCTAAAAATTTTTCTTAACGGAAATTCAATAAAAGCGAGCAATAAAAAAAATAGCTCCATTAGCGCGCAGTAAAAAAATATTTT
>JAYEJQ010000008.1:0-6714 GCA_034660735.1 Patescibacteria group bacterium
AAATGTTGGTGTTTTGAATGTTGAAGAAATTGATATAATATTAAAAAATCTTGTATATGAGAATAAAATAAAAGAAATATTTTTTTCAGGTAGAAATGATTTATATAATTTAGCAGGTCATTTTTCTTCTATTGAAAATACTTACGATGAAAATTTTTATTTTGATAAAACGAAATTAAATATAGCAAAAAATATCATTAAAAGTTTTAAATTTATTGATATCAAAAAATAAAAATCAAATTTTTTCTTTCCCAAAAGATGAATTTTTTTAAAAAAAATAAAAAGATTTATCTCATAGAAAAGAAAACTTTTCTATAATAAAGAACAACCAAAAAAATAAAAAGGAGGTGGTTAAAATGTTCTTTAAGTAAAATTGTTGGCAAAAATGTAGTTCATTGAAAATTAATAAATTCAAAACACAGAAACGAGAGGAAAATATAATGATTAAAAAACTAATTCTTGCTGTATTTGTTATTGGAACTTTTATTTGTTTTATCAGTGAAAGTTCTGCGGTTGAGTATTGCTGTGGATTAAATTCGCCAGGCAATCCTTTTGTGTGCGGTCCACATGACAATAATCCAAATAGATATGGAAATTGTACTTGGTATGCGGCTTATAAACGCCCGGATGTAACTCCTCCTTGCTTGGGCAATGCATCATCATGGTTTGATCAGGCAAATAATGGAGGCTTATCAACTGGACAAATTCCGTCTGTTGGCAGTATTGTTGTTTTTAATTGGTATAACAATAATAATGTTAATATTGGACATGTTGCTTATGTTGAGCAAGTCAATAGTGATAATTCGTTTAATATTACTGAGATGGGTTGGAATTCCTGGGATTGTGTTCATACGAATACTTATAAAAAGGGCGGAAATGAATTAGGTGGCATTATAGGCTTTATTTATTACCCGCATCATCAAGTCCTCAAGTTCTCCGATTCGTCAGACTGCTATCTGCAGTCCAACGGTCAACTTTGGCCAATTTCAAGCGAGCAAGTGTATTCTTACCTTGGTTTCACTTATGATGATTGTAATTTTGTCGCGAACTGGGATTATCTGACTGAGTTTGACGCTTCGCAACGAGGCAATTATGTTATTCGACAAGAAACGATTCTGTCACTCAGCAACCCATCAATAGGTAAAAATATCGCCTACAGAGTTATTGAAAAAGTTGGACCGTATGTCTGTTCGTCAATGTATGTTGACCCGACAAAAATATATTTGTTCGGCGACGACAATCAATTTCACCATATCGCTAACGAGCAAATCTATTACGACTTGGGTTATTCTGACGATTGGGACGATGTCGTGGAAATTTCGCCAGATCTTTTTATGCTTTATGGCGAAAGTTACGCCATCAATAATACTGGCGACGCTTTATGGATAAGTTCGTCTTACGCCGTGTCGGTTCCGTTGTCCTCAAATAACTGGACATACAGAGTTGGACACGCTTTTTCAGATTCAATTTTTGGCGGTGGCGAAAACGCGACCATCAAATATCAAGGACAAGAAGTTTCCTTACTCCAGGCAATAAACAACGGCTGGATTTACTATAAAGCCTATTGCTACGACAATGTTTCATTTTATGATTTTGAAATCGCGTATGGGCAGTTTGTTCCAGGTAATCAATATTTCATCTACTCTTTTGTCTCGGGCGCGGAGTTTGCGCTTTATGGTTCTTTTGAATCTGTTGATGACAAGCAGTCCGTCCAAGATATGGACAGTATTGCCGAAAACGACAGCAGATTTTTGTTCAAAGAATTGTACAGTTTGGAAATTGTTCCAGACTGGAGCCCGTATTGGACGCTCAGGGTGATGGCTTATCAGGTTTCACCATCATCTCATGCGTGGTTCAACCACGCAACAAGCGTGTCAGATTCGTCTATCCGTTATGTGGCATATCGCGACCCAGATACGGGTCAATGGACGAATTGGCAGAGAATTTATTAAATTTTGATTTTTAAAATTTAATTTTTTAACATAACAATTTTACAGCCGGCAAGGCTTTTTTAGTTTGCCGATTTTTCTTTGGGTTTTTACAGTATAAGATTAACCCTGTCCATTATTTTTTGCGCGGATGTTAAATTGTCGTCGCTGTAAATAATCAAAAATATTTTGACGATTAAATAGAATAGGATGCTAATTTAATTTTAGTCAAAGAAAAAGGGTATATCAAAGAAAAAAAATATTCGGTTTATTCCCGCTATGAATTTTGTCGGCAGAATTTTTACAGCATAGCATTAACCCTGTCCATTATTTTTTGCGCCGCCGTTAAATTGTCGTCGCTGTAATCAGCGACATCGTTAAAATAGAATGGTTTGCCGATTTTTATTTTGACGAAACATTTTTTTGAAAAAACTTTTTTGAAATCTAATCCTTTCTTTCCATTTACTCCATCGCTTCCAAATAGAGCCATTGGCAAAATAGGCAGATTATATTTTTTCGCCAAATAACCAATGCCTTGCTTCGCTTTTAATTGTTTTCCGTCTTTTGGAAAAGTGCCTTCGGGAAAAATTAATATATTTTTTCCATTTTTGATAAATTGTTCAGTGTTTGATAAAGTTTTTTTTAAATCGCCTTTTTTTAAATGAAGCGGATAACCGCCGAATAATTTGACAATAGGATAAACTTTTATCCATTCAGGCTTTATCATATATCGGAAATTTGTTTTTAAAAAATGCAAAAATGGGATAGCGTCGCAAAGCAAAAAAGCATCAAGAAATCCGCGATGGTTGGCAATAACAAAATATTGTTTTTTTTTAATCAATTTTAAATTTTTTTTCCCTTCAACTTGAAAATGTAAAAAAAGATTAGCAATTATTATAGTTACTATATAAATTATTTTTTGAAAAAAATATATAAGCATCAGTTATCTTTTTTATTGATTAGACTTGTCGCATAATAAATTTTGTAGCGAGATTTTCAAATTTTGAGGCAAATGTTTCATCCCCCCTCTCGCGAGAAGGGGGATGGAAAATTTGACCAAAATATGCCTGTCCGCCTTTGGAGGAGAAATCGCAATAAAAAGTTATTATGCGACAAGTCTATTATATTAATTTTTATTATAGCAAAAAAAATAAACTTGTTAAATAAAAATAAGGGTATAGACTATTTTTATATTATTAGTATAATTTATATATCTGAATAAAATATTACAAACAAAGAAAATTTATTTTATGCAAAATAAACTAAATATACAGATAGGCATCATCGGTTTTGGGAGGTTTGGAGTTTTAATAGCAAGCGTTTTAAAAAAATCCGCAAACGTTAAAGTTTATCATTACAAGGAGAGCGATGAAATTTTAGAAAAAACAAAAATCATTGGCGTTGAACTCGCGGACTTTAAGACAGTCGCAGGCAGTGATATTGTTATTATAGCAACTCCAATTTCAAAAACAGAAAAAATTATCAAACAGGCGGCAAAATATGTTAAAGATGGCGCTTTAGTTATTGATGTCTGTTCGGTGAAAATTTATCCGTGTAAATGGTTGAAAAAATATATACCGAAGACAGTCGGAATTATGGGAACGCATCCAATGTTTGGGTCTATTACAACGAATTTTGATTTAAAAAAACAAAAATGGGATTTGAGAAATAAGCAAATCGTTTTATGCCCTTTGCGGATTAAGAAAAAAAATTTGCGAAAAGTAAAAATTTTTTTAACTGATTTAGGATTGAAAGTTATTGAAACTTTACCAAAAAATCATGATAAACAGAACGCTGTAACTTTAAGTCTTGTTCATTTTTTAGGGCGATCGCTTTGGCAGGCGGGAATTAGAAATCAGGAAATTTATACCCCTGGATTTTCCGATTTGCTAAAAATTTATCGCCATACTACAGGCGACAGTTGGGATCTATTTTACGATATGAATAATTACAATCCTTATGCTAAAAAAATCCGCGAAAAATTTTTCAGCGGATGCGATTTTATTGAGGAAAAAATTGAAAAAGCAGCAGCGCCAAACGATTTTCAATTTGTCCGCAATATGATTGATAATATTGATGACAAAATTATCAAATTGATGAATGAAAGATTTAAGTATGTGGATCAAATGGGGAAAATTAAAAAAAAAATTGGAATGCGGGTGATTGATAAAAAGCGGGAAGACGAAATTATTAAAGGGAAAATAACGCAGTCAAATTTTAGCCCAAATTTTATAAAAAAATTATATAAGCTGATTTTCAGCGAAGCATATAAAAAGGAAGCGTAATAAAAATAAAAAAACAGGCGCAGATAGCCTGTTTTTTATTGCGAGTGCCGCGGGAGGGAATCGAACCCTCACTCTGTTGCCAAAACGGGATTTTGAATCCCGCGCGTCTACCAGTTCCGCCACCGCGGCAAATCAATAATGATGGTAAGAATAATAAAACGGTCGGGCGGGAATCCCGCGCGTCTACCAACTCCGCCACTGCAACAAGTCTATTATTAAAATGTTATAACAATTTTCTTGAATTGTCAAAAAGTTAAAAATATATTATAATATTAAATGAAAGATTTATTTATTTTATAGATTATAAAATATAAAAATATTGTCATCCTGAATCCACGCAATGTCATTCCGCCCCGCTGCTCGCGAGCGGCGGGGTCGGAATCTGTCGCTACTATTCACTATATTATGATTAATATTGATAAAACTTAAATATTATAGTTTCTTTTATTGAGTAATATTTAGTTATCAACATACACAGATCCTAAAATAAATTCAGGATGACAATAGATAGAATTTGAAAATTATTTTTTTATGATAATTTCAGTTGTTAATCAAAAAGGCGGAGTTGGCAAAACAACTACTGCTGTCAATCTTTCTGCGTATTTGGCAAAGTTGGGAAAATTCTGTCTACTGGTTGATATTGATCCGCAGGCAAATGCTACCAGCGGTTTTGGTATTGGAGTTGGAGATGAAAATAACAGTATTTATGAAGTTTTAAATAAGCAGATTGATGTTAAGCAGGCGATTATGGATTCATTTATTCATACGCATAAAATTATTCCATCATCGCAGCGGTTAGCGGGAGCCACGGTTGAGTTAGTCGGCTCTGATAATCGGGAGTTTGTTTTAAGCGAAAAAATATTAAGCATAAAAAATGATTTTGATTATATAGTCATAGATTGTCCGCCATCGCTTGACTTATTGACCATCAACGGATTGGTCGCGTCTGATTTTGTTTTAATGCCAGTGCAGGCGGAATATTACGCGTTAGAAGGATTAGGCAGCCTGCTGAATACGGTTGATTTAATTAAAACAAATTTGAAGCCAAATTTAGAAATTTTAGGATCGGTAATTACGATGTATGATAAAAGAAACCGCCTTTCAAAAGATGTGATGAACGAGATGTATAAAAATTTTCCGCATCGAGTTTTTAGGTCTGTAATTCCGCGCAATATCCGTTTGACTGAAGCACCGAGTTATGGCAAGCCGATTCTAGATTACGACAAGAGGAGTAAAGGCGCTAAAGCGTACGAGCGGTTGGCGCGCGAGGTTATAGATTATTTTTCCGAATAATAAATTAAAAATAACAAAAAATTTTATGATAAAAACAGGGGGACTTGGGAAAGGGCTTAGTTCTTTAATCCCTAAAAAACAAAAAATAGAAATTAAGAACGGAGATGAAAAAATTTCAGATGATAAAAATGTTGTTTTGTCGGTTGATATTAATTTAATTCGCGCGAACGATTATCAGCCGCGTGAAAATTTTATTGATGATGATTTAGACAGTCTGTCTGCCTCAATAAAAGAACACGGAATTTTACAGCCACTTATTGTTAATTCTGAAAAAGGCGGAGTTTACGAATTGATTGCTGGCGAAAGAAGGCTAAGAGCGGCAAAAAAGGCAGAGTTGGCGGAAGTTCCGATTATTATAAAAGAAGCTGATAATTTGAAAAAATTTCAATTGGCGCTGATTGAAAATATCCAGCGAGCGGATTTGAATCCGATTGAATTAGCAAAATCTTTCCAAAAATTAATTGATGAATTTGAAATGAGCCACAGCGATATCGCTAAGAAAATGGGAAAGAGCCGCCCAGCAATCACAAATATGTTGCGGCTTTTAAATTTGCCAAAAGAAATTCAAGGAGCGATAGCGGAGAAAAAAATAAATTTCGCGCAAGCAAGAGCATTATCATCATTAAGTGAAAGCGAACAGACGAACCTATTCCGAAAAATGTTAAGCGGCAGATTAACTTCGCGAGAAGCAGAGATGGAAGCAAAAAAAATTTCAGTAAAAAGCCACCAGAGAACAATAAAAAAAGATCCCAATATTGCCGCTAAAGAGGAAAAACTCCAGCAGGCGCTTGGGACAAAAACGTTGATAAAACAGAGAGGCGGCAAAGGGAAAATTTTAATAGATTTTTATTCACAAGAAGAACTCTCTGCGATAGTGCGCAAGATTGCCAATTAAGTTTTTATAAAAAATAATTTAAAATTTATTTATATTTAATTTTATTAAGCATATTTTTAGCAAAATATACGATCGTACATTTTGCTAAAAAACTTATCTGTTTTTTTAAATTATTTTTTATTAAATTCAAAAAGAAGTTTCGCGATATACTTGTCAATATTTAGCGCGCTGGCTGTTTCCAGAGCGCTTTTTTTAAATTGGTAAATTTTGTTTTTATTATTAAAACAAAATTTTATTTTTTGCGTTAAATCATTCTTATTCCCAGCGATAAAAGTGTATCCATTTTTATTTTCTTTAATCAGTTCTGCTGCGC
>JAYEJQ010000008.1:6814-27071 GCA_034660735.1 Patescibacteria group bacterium
CTTTTTTTAAATTGGTAAATTTTGTTTTTATTATTAAAACAAAATTTTATTTTTTGCGTTAAATCATTCTTATTCCCAGCGATAAAAGTGTATCCATTTTTATTTTCTTTAATCAGTTCTGCTGCGCCGCCTATATTTGCGGCGAGAACTGGCAGACCACAGGAAAAACTTTCAGAAATTACTGTCGGCGAATTTTCACAACAGAGCGACGGCATTATTAAAATATTAGCTTGGCTGAAAAAAACGGAAAGTTCGCTATTTGGAATTTTACCTTTAATGATGATTTTATCATTATTTTTCGCGAGTTTTTCGGCGATTTTTAATTTAGAGCCAGAACCTATTACAATTAATTTATATTTTATAGACGGAGATTGTTCGCATAGTTTTTGGAAAACATTTATTAAAAACAAGATTCCTTTATGCGTTTCAATCTGCCCTACATATAAAAAAGTAAAATCTTGATTTGAATTTTGCGTAAAATTTTTATTCTGTTTAGCAAAATTTTGCGGAATAGGATTTTTAATTATTTTTTTTTTGATGTTTTGAAAAAATCCTTTTTGCGCGTAAAAATCTAAAAGCCAATTTGAAGGCGAAATTATCAGATCGGGGCAAGAAAAAAGTTTTTTATTTATAGCAATATACAACCTAACTAAAAAATTTTTATTTATCCAATTTTTTTCTTCTCCTTTTATCAAAAGTCCGCTCGGAATTAATAGTTGAACATCGTGTAGAGTATGGAAATACTTAACTCTTGATTTTTTAACCGCTAAAGGGGTTAAATAACCGATGCCTTTTAAATTATGCGTTATAACTAAGTCAGGGTTTTCTTTTTTTAAAATTTTTTTAATTTTAAAATATGAATTAAAATCAAATACATCAAAAATATGCCAAAATAGCCGCAAGAATTTTGGAATTTTATTTAAGTTATAATAGAAAGATTTTAAATAATAAATCCTATATCCGATCTCCGACATCCGATCTCCGACATCCGATCTCCTACATCCGAAATACGGTTTTGTGGTAATAATAAAAACTTTATGATTTTGCTTTTTTAATCCGTCCGCGATATTTTTTACAATTCGCTCCGCTCCTCCGCGCGCGTAAGGTTCGTATAAATTGTTAATTAGGCAGATTTTCATTTTTTGCAATTTTTGGTTTATAAAAAATAGTTATAAAGAAAATTCCGATACTGTCAATTAAGACATCGCGAATACAACCACTTCTGCCGATGATGAATGTTTGATGATATTCATCGCCGATAGCGTAAGAAACAGCTGTTATCGCCGCTAAAATTGCTGAATTTTTACCCGTCATTTTATGATGGATAAATGTTCTTATTAAAATAAAAGCGAGCACCGCGTATTCGCAGATATGAGCAATTTTTCTAAAAATAAAATCCCAAAAGTCTGGCAGACTTGATTTTAAGTCTGGCTGATGCGAAAAATAAAAGATAATTCCAGCCCATGCGATAATCGCGAGCCAATGCACTAATTTTTTAGCCATAAATTTTTAAAATATTTTAAACTATAAAATATACTATATAGATTAAAATTTTTATTAAACGATAATTTTTCAACTGCTCGACAATTAACTGACAATTTTTGAAAATTAATTTTATTTTTTAAATTTTCTGTTTTTGGATTTTCTTTTAATTTATCCGACTAAGTCCCTAATTTTAATTTTAGCAGTTTTTCGCTCTTGGTCAAATAATTGATGCCTCCGCGCTTTCTTTTATTAGACTTGTTGCGTAATAAATTTCCCCGTAGCGAATACGGGATAAATTCCGCGAAATTTTTAAATTTTTAGGCAAATTTTTTATCCCCCCCTCTCGCGAGAAGAGGGATGTAAAATTTGGCAAAAAAATTAAAATCGCAATAGAAATTTATTACGCAACAAATCTATTGTTGTAATATACATATATTGATGAAATTTTAGTTTAAATTCGCGCCAGTCTTTAAAAAAATATCTTGTTAAAAAAAGCAAAAAAACAAGATCAACAAAAGAGGTAAAGAATAAAATCAAACAACAAACTATCTTATTAAAGCATAGGCAGAAGAATAAATAATTTGATTAAAGTTGAATAAAATTTGCTGAAATTTTTTAATTGTTCTATTCTAAATATAATTGCGGGTATCGTATAATGGTTATTATATCAGCTTCCCAAGCTGGACATACGGGTTCGATTCCCGTTACCCGCTCATCTCTTTTTTTAAAATGCCGATGTAGCTCAGCTGGCAGAGCAATGCTCCCGTAAAGCATAGGCCGTCGGTTCAATCCCGACCATCGGCTCACTTTATTTATTAATTTTAAAATTTATGTCCAAATATCTTTCCGTTTTTATAATTAGTTTTTTATTTTGCATTAATTTTATTCAGGCGGGCGAAGTCAGTCTTGATATTAAAGTTTTAAAAATTGACAGCAAAACATTACAAAAAGGATATACAATAGACGGTTTTAACGGCGAGTTTAAAGTTGGCATTTTTCCAGAAGTATTGTCCGAAGAGACAAATGTCGCGATAAAAGATTTTTACGCGCCTGAAAAAATCTTACCAATGCCGACAGGAAAAAAAATCATCAGTCATATTTATGAATTTGATATTTCTAATAAAGAGGCTTTTAAAAATAAAGAACCTTTAATTATAGAAATAAAATATGATGATGATTATATCGGATTTAAAACCGTCTATTATTGGGATGGAGGTAAAAAAGTTTGGGTAAAAATTCCGTCTAATGATATCACTGGGAAAAAAAAGGTTCGCGCTAATTTGCATCTGCCTTACGCGCGCTTGGCGGTTTTTGAAGATAAAAATGCGATGGAATTTGGAGTAGCAAGCTATTATAGATGGAAAGACTGTGATTGCGCCGCAAGTCCTGATTATCCTAAAGGGACGCGGTTAAAAGTGACAAATATAGATAATAAAAAATCTGTTATTGTGACAGTAAACGATTACGGTCCTGTTCGCGCGATATTTCCTGAGCGAGCGATTGATTTAGACAAAACTGCTTTTGCGAAAATAGCAAGTTTAAGCGCTGGATTATGCAATGTCCGCGTAGAGTTAGCTGAAAAAAAAGAGACAGCGGTAAATTTAACGACTGATGTTAGCGCTGATGATAACGGGACATTAGTAAAAAAAACAGAGCCAAATTTTAGAGTGAACGCAAAATCAGCAATTATTGTTAATTCAAAAAACGGAAAAATTATCTGGGCAAAAAACAGCGGGCATCAGATGCCAATTGCAAGTATTACTAAATTGATGGCGGCGAAAGTCGTTTTAGATTTAGATACTAATTGGGAAAAAGTTATCACATACAGCGCGAGCGATGACGATGTGACTGATTATGCTGAAAAATGGGAGATGGCTTATTTAAATGTTAAGATAGGAGAGCAACTCACTGTTAAAGACCTGTTTTTTTCTTCTTTAGTCGGATCAGCTAATAACGCGGTTTACGCTTTAGCGAGGTCAACAGGTCTTTTACGAAACGGTTTTACTGAAACGATGAATAGAAAAGCGAAAGAGTTGGGAATGGAAAATACGCATTTTACGGAACCGAGCGGGCTTGACCCAGCGAATATAAGCACAGCGCAGGATTTGGCAAAATTGGGCAGGAAAGTTTTTAACAGTATGGATATTTTGCGCGCGACTACAAACAAAGCTTACAGTTTTCAGACATTAAACACAGAAGATCCGCATACAATAAAAAATCGCAACAGGCTACTTGCAACGGATATGTATATTTTAGGAACAAAAACAGGATATTTAGACGAGGCGGGTCGTTGTTTAATCGTTAAAGCAAAAAACGAAAATCAGAATGAAATTATCGTCGTGACACTCGGAAATTTTTCCAAAGACAGCGGAAACTATTTTAAGGAGACTGAGGAATTAACAAAATGGGGATTAGAGCAATGTCAACCCCTAAAAATGAGGAAGCCAAATATTTGAAACATCGCCTAATCAAGAGAATAATCTGTTAAAAGCCAAAATAACGAAATTAGAGAGATTGACAATGTTTTAGACGTGAAACTTGATAAATTTATAGAAGAATATCTGAAATATCTAAAATAAAAAAATGGCATAAACCTATAATTATGCTATACTAAAAATATAAATAGTTAATTATTAATAATTTAAAGGGCTTTCTAATAAATTTTTTAATTTCAAATTATGCTTTTCTTTTGGATTTTTGCTTTATTTTTAAGTTTGGCGATACTTGTAAAATCGTCTGATTTTTTTACCGAAGCCAGCGAAAAAATAGGACTAATTTTCGGCATCTCGCCTTTTATTATCGGCGTTACGATTGTCGCTTTCGGCACATCTTTACCTGAACTAATTACTTGCCTAATCTCTATTTTTCATAACGCTGAAGAAATCGTTGTCGGAAATCTAATCGGATCAAATATCGCCAACATCTTGCTGGTTATCGGAATTACCGCTATTGTTGCGAAAAAAATTGAAATACACAGGGATATTATCAATTTGGATCTGCCCTTGCTGGCGGCTGGAACTTTCGCGCTAATTTTGATGATCGGCTGGGACATGGAAATTAACAGGGTTGAAAGTTTTATCGCCCTGCTCTTTTATTTTGTTTATTTTTACTATCTTTATAAAAGCAGGAGCGATACAGTCGGCGAAACAATTGAAAAAAAAGTTGAAGAAATGAAAGAAAAAATTACTCCACGTAAAATTACTATGGGTTTAATCTTTACTTTAATATTCAGCGCTTTTTTTCTTTATATCGGCGCTGAATTCACTATTAAATCAGTTATAGCTTTGTCGAAAATATTAGGAATTGAAACATCCGTGATCGCTCTGTCAGCAATCGCCATAGGAACATCACTGCCTGAATTGGCAGTTTCAATCCAAGCAGCAAGAAAAAATAACGGGGATATGGCGCTCGGCAATGTCTTTGGGTCAAACCTGTTTAACGGCTCTTTAATAATAGGAATTGCTGGGATAATCAAGCCGCTTCCAGTCTCAAACGAAATATATTACATAGCCCTGCCTTTTCTTTTTATCGCCACTCTGCTCTATTTCTTTTCAGGGCTGTCGCGAAAAATACACAATTACGAAGGAGCCATGTTCGTCGGAATTTATATTTTATTTATCGCGAAATTGTTTAAACTGTTTTAAATTTTTTAAAAAAATACAAAAAAATATTTATAAATTTATCTTAAAAAAACTATGAAAAAAAATCCTTTTATTGTCTGGTTTAAAGACATTAAAATCAGCGATGTGCCGACTGTCGGCGGAAAAAACGCCTCGCTTGGCGAAATGTTCAGCAAGCTTGTTAAAAAAGGAATAAATGTTCCAAACGGCTTTGCGATTACAGCCGACGGTTATCATTATTTTTTAGAAGAAGCAGGCATAAAAGACCGAATTAAAATTATTTTAAGAGACTTAAATATTAAAGATATTGATAATCTTTATTACCGCGGACACAAAGTTAGAGAATTAATTCTTAATTCTGAATTGCCGAAAAATTTAGAAAAAGATATAATTAAAGCGTATAAAAAATTAAGTAAAAAATACGACACAAAATTAACCGATGTTGCTGTTAGAAGTTCCGCAACTGCGGAAGATCTTGCGGACGCGTCTTTCGCCGGACAGCAGGAAACATTTTTAAACATAAAAGGCGAGCAAAATCTACTCGCCTCTTGCAAGGAGTGTTTTGCTTCCCTATTCACCAATAGAGCGATTGTTTATCGCCAGACAAAAAAATTTGACCACTTTAAAGTCGGACTGTCAATCGGAGTGCAAAAAATGGTAAGATCTGATTTGTCCTCTTCTGGTGTAATGTTCTCAATTGATACTGAGACAGGATTTAAAAATGCTGTTTTAATAAATTCAATTTACGGATTAGGAGAAAATATCGTGCAAGGGAAAGTAACACCAGACGAATTTTATGTTTTTAAGCCGACATTAAAAAAGAGATTTCCAGCAATTCTGTCAAAGTCTATGGGCAATAAAAATATTAAAATGGTCTATACGAACAATCCTGTTAGCCCTGTAAAAGATGTTAAAGTTTCAGAAAACGATAGAAAAAAATTCAGCATCACAGATTTAGAAATTTTAAATTTAGCGCGCTGGGCGGTTCAGATTGAAAAACACTACAAAAAACCGATGGACATTGAATGGGCGAAAGACGGACAGACAAAAAAATTATACATCGTGCAAGCTCGTCCAGAAACAGTTCAATCTCAAAAAGACGCGAATATTTTTGAAGAGTTTCGGCTTTTGGAAGAAAAAAAACCGATTGTTATCGGCGCGTCAGTCGGATCTAAAATCGGAGCTGGCAAAACGAATATTATTTTAGACACAAAAGAAATAAAGAAATTCAAGAAAGGGCAAATTTTAGTTACCAAAATGACAGATCCTGACTGGGTGCCGATTATGAAAAAAGCGTCGGCAATAGTCGCCAATAATGGCGGACGCACTTGCCACGCGGCTATTGTTTCGCGTGAACTTGGAATTCCTTGCGTGGTCGGAACGGGCAACGCGACAAAAGTTTTAAAAAACAATCAACAAATAACGGTTTCTTGCGCGCAAGGCGAGAAAGGTTATATTTACAATGGAATTTTAAAATTTAAAGTTATCCGCCACAATTTAGCAAAAATAAAAAAACCGAAAACTAAAATAATGCTGAATCTTGGCAATCCTGAAACTGCTTTTGCTAAATCGTTTATTCCAAACGATGGAGTTGGCTTGGCGCGGGAAGAATTTATTATCAATAGTTATATTAAAATCCATCCGCTCGCTTTGATAAATTTTGAAGAATTAAAAAAAGAAAAAAAACTTTCCGCAAGCGAGATAAATCAGATTGAAAAAATTACAATAGGATATAAAAATAAAAAACAATTTTTTGTTAATAAATTATCAGAAGGGATAGCAATTATTGCGGCGGCATTTTATCCAAAAGCCGTAATTGTTCGGTTATCAGATTTCAAATCTAATGAATATTTTAATTTAATAGGAGGACGACTTTTTGAGCCAAAAGAACAAAATCCGATGATCGGTTGGCGCGGAGCGTCGCGATATTACAGTGAAGACTATAAACCCGCTTTTGAATTGGAATGTCAAGCTATAAAAAGAGTTCGCAATTTAATCGGTTTGAAAAATATTAAAGTGATGATCCCTTTCTGCCGCACTATTGAAGAGGCAAAAAATGTGATCAGCATTATGAAAAAAAGCGGATTAAAACAAAAAAAGAACGATTTTGAAATTTATATGATGTGCGAATTGCCTTCAAATGTAATTTTGCTGGAAAAATTCGCCAAACTTTTTAACGGATTTTCAATCGGATCAAATGATTTGACACAATTAACTTTGGGCGTTGACAGGGATTCACGATTAGTCAGTCATATTTACGACGAAAGAAATGAAGCTGTGAAAACAACCATTAAAACAGCGATTGAAAAAGCTAAAAAAGCGAAAAGAAAGATTGGTATCTGCGGACAAGGTCCGTCCGACTTTCTTGATTTCGCCGATTTTTTGGTAAAATGCGAAATTGACAGTCTTTCATTAAACGCCGATTCAATGATTAAAACGACTTGCGAAATTTTAAAATTGGAGAAAAAAATAAAAAGATAGTTAAAATTATTTTTATTTTTTTTAACAGCGCTGATAAAAATAATTTATTATTCCGCATTTGTGTAAATGTAAAAGTTTGACAAAAATTTTAATGTTTTGTATTATATAAAATATACTTTTTTAATATATCATCAAAAAATAGTATGAACCAAAACATTATACAACGAACAATTTTTCAAAAAATATGGCAAGAGATTGATTCTCATAAAATTATTTTACTTAATGGAGCAAGACAGACAGGAAAAACCACATTGCTAAAAATGATTATTGAAAAATTAAAAGCAGAAAAAGGGATCAATAATGAGCAGATTCATTACATTGATTTAGAAAATTCCAACCAGCTTTTAATTTGGGACAGTCAGCCAGATATTCTGAAAATTTTGCCTCAAGGAAATAAAAAGCATTATTTTTTTATTGATGAATTTCAAAACGCCAAAACTATTGGTTCAACTTTAAAAGTTATTCATGATCATTATCCAAACATTAAACTAATCATCACGGGGTCGGCTTCTTGGTATCTTAATATTGACGAATCTTTGGCTGGACGAAAAATTATTATTCCTGTTTGGCCTTTTTCATTTGCTGAATTTATCAATACTCAGCAGGAAAAAGAGCTGCAACAACTTTACATTAACGAGCATCCTACTGAAAACGCGATAAAATTATTTAATCAAAAACTGATTGATTTTTTGCTGTTTGGCGGCTATCCTGAAATAATTTTAGCAAAAACCGTTGAACAAAAATTTGAATTGCTGGCAGATTTAATCAATTCATACCTTTTAAAAGATATCCGTATTTGGAATTATTCAGCCAATACTTTAGAGATTAAAAAACTTCTTTCTTTGTTGGCTTCGCAAATAAGTTCTCAATTGTCATTAAGCAGCCTTTCCATTAATAGTGGTTTAGGAATGTCGATTATTTCCAATAGATTAGAATTACTAAAAAATACTTTTATTTTGCATCTGCTTTCGCCGTTTTTCACTAACAAGCAAAAAGAAATCGTTAAATCGCCAAAAACTTTTCTTATTGACACTGGAATTCGCAACAGTTTATTGGAAATTACTAAAATCATTCCAAAAACCGCGGATTTTGGCGCTTTAGCTGAAAATTTTGTTATTACTGAATTTTTAAAGAAAAAAAGTGTATTGAAAAAATACAATTTTTGGCGCGCTAAGGATGGCAAAGAAGTTGATGTAATTTTGCAAAGCGAAAATAAAATTATTCCTATTGAGGTTAAGAGTGGAAATCAAAAAATTATTCCATCAGGACTTAAATCTTTTATCCGCCAATACAATCCTAAAAATGCTTATGTTTTAAATTGGTCAATTATTAAAGACGAAAAATACCAAAATTGTATAGTGTATTTTCGCCCGTTATGGTTTGCTGATAAAATATAATTTTAAATTTTTTTAAAAAACAGATAAATGGTTAAAAATTAATAACGCGCCAGACACAATTTAATAAACGATCCTTAAAAAATATGTTAATGATTTTCGCGCGCAAAAAATTAAAATTGACTTTAACCGCGTTTGTTGGTAAAATTCAGATAAATCAAGTTTTGATATTTAGAAATTTATATTTATGTCCTCAAAAATTTTTTCAGCAGCAGTCATAGGATTAGATTGCGAGCCGATAGAAGTTGAAGCTGATATATCTGGCGGGCTTGGAAGTTTTACTGTTGTCGGACTGCCTGACGTAGCGGTTCAAGAATCCCGCGAACGAGTGCGCGCCGCGGTTAAAAACAGCCATTTGCCTTTTCCTCAGACAAGGGTAACAGTGAACTTGGCCCCAGCTGACATTAAAAAAGCAGGACCCGCATACGATCTGCCGATAGCTATCAGTGTCCTGCTCGCGTCTAAAATAAATTTTAAAAATAGAATTGATCTAAAAAAATCAATTTTTATAGGCGAACTTTCATTGGACGGATCTTTACGCGGCGTCAACGGCGCGCTTTCTATCGCTTTAATGTGCAAGAATGCTGGATTTGACACGCTCTATCTGCCGAAAGCGAACGCTATTGAGGCGTGTCTAATTAAAGATATAAAAATTATTCCCATTGCGAATTTAACAGAATTAATTGAGCACTTAAGCGGAATAAATGAAATCACGCCGTTCCGAAAAGATATAAACGACTTAACCGCGAACGAAAATTACGTTTATGATATGGCGAATATCCGCGGACAGGAATACGCAAAACGCGCGCTGGAAATAACTGCCGCAGGCGCGCATAATATTTTAATGGCAGGTCCTCCCGGCTCTGGAAAAACCTTGCTTTCGCGAACATTGCCGTCAATTCTTCCTAAAATGACTCTTGATGAAAAATTGGAAGTAACCAAAATTTACAGCGTCTCTGGAAAACTGCCACATAGTAATCCTTTAATAAACATACGCCCATTCAGAAGTCCGCACCACACAGCGTCCAGCGCGGCTTTAATCGGCGGCGGAACATGGCCAAAACCAGGAGAGATTAGTATGGCGCACCGCGGGGTTTTATTTTTAGACGAATTTCCTGAATTCAACAGACAAGTTTTAGAAAGTTTACGTCAGCCATTAGAAGACGGAGTGGTCACAGTTTCGCGCGCGTCTGGGAGCTTGGAATTTCCAGCTAAATTTATTCTGGCTGCGGCGCAAAATCCCTGCCCTTGCGGCTACGCGACAGATCCCGAGAAAGAATGCATCTGTTCTCCGACACAAATAATAAAATACCAGCGGCGAGTTTCAGGTCCTCTTCTTGACAGGATAGATTTGCATATTGAAGTTCCGAAAGTAAAATTAGACAAATTAGTCTCAGATAAGCCATCTGAAAATTCCGTCGCGGTTCGCGAAAGAACACAAAAAGCGCGCGAGCGGCAAAATATACGATTTAAAGATCTTGATATTTTTACTAATGCGGAAATGAATTCTCATCAAGTTAAACGATTTTGCAAAATTCAAAATCAAGGATTAGATTTATTAAAAAACGCCGTGCGACAATTTAATTTATCTGCCCGTTCGTATTTTAAAATGTTAAAACTGTCGAGAACAATTGCGGATTTAGCTGATAGCGATTTAATTGAAGTTCATCACATCGCTGAAGCTCTGCAATACAGACCAAAAACAGAATAAATTTTAAATTTTGATATTTGTATAATAGACAACTAATATTCAATTCGCCGGCAATTTATTTTTTCCTGCCATAATTCAAATCATATTCACTATTCTTTAGTAACTCTTAAAACTTCTTCAATGGTGGTAATTCCTGTTTTGGCTTTAATAAACCCATCTTCAACAATTGACAGCATATTCTGTTCCGCCGCCGCCAATTTTAATTTTTCCACACTAGCTTTTTCGTTTATCAATTCAATAATTTTTGGAGTAATTTCTAAAATTTCATAAATACCTACCCTGCCTTTATATCCCTCATTATTGCAATTCTTGCACCCCTTACCCCTGTAAAACAGAAGTTTATTTAAATCTTTGTCAACTATGACTTTCTCATTTTTTAAAGTTTCCAAAAGCTTTTTCATATCTAATTTACGCGACAAATCTTTAATGGTTTCAGACGTTAATTTATAACTCGTAATGCAATCTGGGCAGATTTTTCTTACTAATCGCTGCGCGATAATACAGTTAGCTGTAGTGGAGATTAAAAATGCCGGAATTCCCATATCGGCAAGCCGAGGTAAAGTTGTTATGGCATCGTTTGTATGTAAGGTTGAAAGCACTAAATGCCCTGTCATCGCGGCATGAATCGCCATTTCGGCTGTCTCCTGATCACGAATTTCGCCAACCATAATAATATCTGGATCCTGCCTTAAAAACGCGCGAAGTCCCGTAGAGAAAGTAAATCCGATTTTAGAATTAACCTGGCTTTGATTGACACCTGATATTTGATATTCAATAGGATCTTCAATAGTGGAAATATTAACGGAAATTTTATTTAAAATATTTAGAACGGAATAAAGGGTTGTTGTTTTTCCAGAACCAGTAGGTCCTGTGACTAAAATCATTCCGTGCGGCTTAGCTATATTCCTTTTTAATATATTTAAATCTTTTTTGTTAAAACCTAATTTTTCTAAACTTAAAATTTGCGATTTTTCGTCTAGTAGCCGCATCACAATCTTTTCACCGTTAAAAATGGGAATTATTGAAACACGAAACGAAACCTGATATTCGGAAATTTTAATTTTAAACCTCCCATCCTGCGGCAATCTATGCTCATCAAGTTTTAAATTCGCCAAAACCTTAACGCGCGCCACAATTCCCAATTGGCTGGTTTTCGGCAAAACCATTACCTTGCGCAAAATTCCGTCAATTCGGTACCTCACAACAATCTCATTTTCTATCGGTTCTATATGAACATCAGAAGCTTTTTCAAAAATAGCGTATTCCAATAAAGTATCAACAATGCGAACAATCGGCAAATCCTCTGCTAATTCCTTTAAATTTTTGCCATCTTCCGCGATATTTCCAATGTCCTTATTTTCCTGGATTTTAACTATATCCTTAAATTCCGTCTGAAGTCCTTTGTGATATTGCTTAACAATCTCTTTGATGCTTTTAGGGGTTGTGAGATACACTTTAATTGTTCCGCCAATCTTTTTTTTAATAAATTCTATTATCTGTATATTTCTTGGCTCAATAGTGGCGAGTTTGCATTCTTTAACTGTTTTATCAAAAACAACTATCTTATGCGTATGAGCTATTGTTTCAGGAATAAGATTTAAAATATCCTTGCGAACTGTTTTGTCTGTTAATTTTACAAAAGGCATCTTAAAATAGCGCGCGGCATTTTCGTATAAAGTATCGCTGGAGATAATTTTTTTGTCTTTCAAATATTTTAATAAATCAACATTATCTTTCGCGGCATCAGACATAAACTCATTAAACTTCTTTTCATTAAGAATATTATTTTGAACTAATATTTTTTTTAACTGCTCTGTTGAAAACATTTTTTTATTTTGTAAAATTATTTTATTTTATTATAGCACAAAATAAAAACTTATTCTTGCCAATAAAAAAATTTAAGTGTAAAATTAAATAAAAAATAATTATGAAATATCTTTTAAAAATAACTTTTAAAGACAAAGCAATGTCTCTCTGCTTTTTCGCGAGTTTGTTGCTTAATATTTTTATCTGGATCGGCTATTTTCTAAATATAAAAAACGGGGAAAGTTTAATCTATCTACATTACAATATCTATTTTGGAGTAGATTTCATCGGCGCGTGGTATAAAATTTTTATAATTCCAATTTTTGGCTTAATAATTTTGCTGATAAACTATTTTATATCTATACGAATTTATTTGAATAATAAATTCGCAAGTTATATTTTAGCAGGATCCGCGCTGTTTGCCCAATTTATTTTATTATTCGCAAGCATCGCGATAATTTGGATAAATAGTTAAATAAAAATAATTTATATGAAAATCGCTTTAGTTCACGATATGTTAACACAATTCGGCGGGGCTGAAAAAGTTTTAAAAGCGCTTACTGACATATATCCGAAAGCGCCTATTTTTACTCTGATTTATAATGAAAAAAAATTCGGCGGCATATTCCCGCGAAACAAAGTCAGGAGTTCTTTTCTGCAAAATTTTCCATACGCGAAAACAAAATTTGAATTATACCTTCCGCTGATGCCATTAGCCGCGGAAAATTTTGATTTAAGCGAATTTGATTTAGTCATATCGTCTTCAAGTTCTTTTGCTAATGGAGTTATCATAAAACCGCCGACAAAACATATTTGCTACTGCCACACTCCGACGCGCTATCTTTGGATTGACAGTAAAAATTATATTAACAATCTTAAATACAATAAATTCATCAAAACAATACTCCCTCTAATTCTAAATCGGCTAAAAATTTGGGATAAATCCGCAGCTGATAAAACAGATAATTTTATCGCAAATTCTGAAAATGTAAAAGAGAGAATTAAAAAACACTATAATCGCGATAGCGCGGTAATCTATCCGCCGGTTGAGACTGAAAAATTTTTCGTATCCCAAAACAAAAACGATTATTTTTTAATCGGAGGAAGGCTTGTATCCTATAAAAAGTTTGATTTAGCGATTGAAGCATTTAATAAATTAAAGATTCCGCTTAAAATTTTTGGAGAAGGTCCTGATTATAAAAAATTAAAAAAAATTGCTGATAAAAATATTCAATTCTTAGGATTTGTGAGCGAGCGCGAAAAAGCAGAACTATATTCAAAAGCGCGCGCGTTTATCTACCCACACGAAGAAGACTTTGGGATAACTGTCATTGAAGCAATAGCGTCTGGCACGCCAATAATCGCATATAAAGCAGGCGGCGCGCTTGAATCAATAATTGAAGGAGTCAACGGTGAATTTTTTACAGAACAAAATTGGAAAACGCTGGCGGATAAAATTTCTAACTTTGACAGCAATAATTACAATCCGATTGAGATAAAAAAGCTTGCTAAAAAATTCAATGAAAATGCGTTTAAAAGAAAAATTAAAGAATTTGTAGGTAAAAACACTAAATCGCTGATTCTATAGTCCTTTTAGGGCTGTAGGGCCAAAATGCAAAATTATACATTTACAAAATGGCTCCACAGCCTCGTTTCGTTATCGCTCAACTTTAGACTATAGAGCCAACGGTGATAAAATAATATGTATTACAGCAGTCATGGCATAATTTTGAAAAAACAGAATTTTCACGAAAGCGATTCTTTTTTTTCTATCTATACTTATAATTTTGGAAAAACAGAAGCTGTCGCGCGCGGAGTGAAAAAAAGTAAAAGCAAACTATCGGGACATTTGGATTATTTTTCAATCATTGATTTAATGATTGCCCGCGGAAAAAATTTTAATCATATAAGCGGAGCGGCTGCCGTAAAAAATTTTTTAAACATTAGAAAAAATTCGCAAAAAATAAATCTAATTTTTTACTGCTTGGAAATCTCTGATTATTTTATAAAAATTGAAAAAAAAGACAAAAAAATTTTTCTCTTATTAAGACAGTTATTGATTATTGCTAATAAAAATTTACATACTGAGAGGCTAAAATTTATAGCGCATTGCTATATATTAAAACTGCTAAATTTTCTCGGATACAGTCCAGAGCTATATTTTTGCTTAAAATGCGGACAAAAAATTACTCCGAACAATAATTTTTTTAGCGCTCGCGCTGGAGGAATTATTTGCGCGAAATGCAAAAAAAATCTCAGAAATGATGTTTTAAAAATATCAGACAACGGGATTAAATTATTGCGTTTAATAATTCAAAAAAATTTATTGAATCTATTTAAAATTAGATTAAGCAAGAAATTATTCATAGAAACAATAAAAATCATTGACGAATTCTTAAATTTCAGGTTAGATAAAGAGATAAAAAGCAAAAAATTTCTAAATTTTTAAACAAACAAAAAAGGAGGTGATCAGATGGATGGCGTAAGAGAAGAACCATTCGTTGCGTTAATTCATATCGCAACGATTTTATTTAGTCCTCTGCTCGCAATTGGAGCAGTGGTGTTATATCTCATTTTTCGCCTACCGGAAAAAATAGGCGGAAAATGAAATTTTTGGTCGGCTTAATTTAATATTTAAGCCGACCTTAATTTTTTAAAAAACTTTGTTAAAATAAATCTATGCTGAAATATTTTATTAAAACTTACGGCTGTCAGATGAATGAAAGTGATTCTGAAAGAATAACCGCGGTATTAGAAAATATCGGACATAAAAAAACAGATGATTTTAAAAAAGCTGATTTGATAATTTTTAATATGTGCGCTGTGCGGCAGACAGCTGTTGACCGCGTTTACGGACAATTAAAAAATATTGGAAAATTAAAAGCGAAAAATAAAAATTTAAAAATTTTTTTAACTGGTTGTATTTTAGATTGCGATAAAAAGAAGTTAGCTGAAAAAGCTGATTTAATTTTTGATATTAGAAATCTTAATAAAATCACAGATTCAAAATTCAAAATCACAAATAAATTCAAAATTCAAAAATTAAAAATTAAAAATTATGATTATCTAAAAATAAAGCCCAAATACAAACATAAAAAATCCGCGTTTGTTCCGATTATGACTGGATGTAATAATTTCTGCTCTTATTGCGCCGTGCCCTACACGCGCGATAAAGAATACTCGCGACCAGTAAAAGACATTTTAAATGAAGTTAAAAATTTAGTTAAAAATGGCTGCGAAAAAATTACTCTTTTGGGGCAGAATGTGAATAGTTATCGGATGTCGGATGTCGGATGTCAGATGTCGGAAATTTTAAATTTTTCGGATTTATTAAAAATGATAAACAATATAAAAGGAGATTTTAAAATTGATTTCTTAACAAGCCATCCAAAAGATATGAACAATGAACTTATTGAAATAATCTCAAAATGCGGCAAAATTTCAAAAAACTTGCACCTCCCTTTTCAATCTGGGAGCAACGCGATATTAAAAAAAATGAACCGCGGATACACGCGACAAAATTATCTGAATTTAGTTAAAAAAATAAAAACCACAATTCCTGAAATAAAATTTTCAACAGATGTTATTGTCGGATTTCCAGGAGAAACAAAAAAACAGTTTGAAAAAACTGTTAATATGGTGAAAAAAGTAAATTTTGATTTGATTTATATAAATAAATATTCTTCGCGAAAAGGGACTCTTGCTGAAAAACTTTATAAAGATAATATTCCTTTGAAAGAAAAAAAACGCCGCTGGAAAATAATTGACAATTTCAATAAAAAATAAAAAGCTGGGAGCCTGTTATTAAGAATTAGCTATTTTGGTAATTCTCTAAATGCCCCCAGCAAATATCTATAAAGTTTTAAAAGCTACTTTTGTTTTAAAACTTTTAGATATTATAATAGGTTCTGTCTTAATATATAAAAAAAATATGTCAAATAGGGATAAAAATATTAAAAATGAAAAAAAGATTATCGCGATTTTAGGTCCTACCGCGGCTGGGAAAACAAAACTTGCTGTAAAATTAGCCTATCAATTTAATGGTGAAATAGTTAGCGCAGACTCGCGACAAGTTTATAAATGGATGGATATTGGAACAGGAAAAGACTTAAAAGACTATTGTCTTAAATTACAAATTCAAAATTACAAATCTCAAATAAATTCAAAATATAAAATTCAAAATTCAAAAACAACAAATAAAAAACTGGATTCAAATACTGAGATTAAAAAATTAAAAACTATAAAAATTCCATATCACTTGATTGATGTTGTTAGTCCAAAAACTGAATTTAATTTGGCAAAATATCAAAAATTGGCGTATAAAGCGATTGACGATATTTTAGCACGCGAAAAAATTCCATTCTTAACAGGCGGAAGCGGACTCTATCTGCAAGCGGTCGTTGACGGATATAATTTATCCGATATAAAACCTGATAAAAAATTAAGAGCGGAATTAGAAAAACTGAACGCTGTCCAACTTTTCGCGCTCTTACGAAAAATAGATTTTGATTCTGCGAATAATCTGAACAAAAGCGATAAAAAAAACAGCCGCAGGCTGATTAGATATATTGAATCCGCGAAACAAAGCAAAATTCAACGGTTTAAAAAAGACAGAACGCCTAAACCAAAATACAATTCTTTAATTATCGGCTTAACTTTGCCAAAAAACGAACTGAACAAAAAAATTGATCAGCGGATGAAAAAATGGTTTGAGCAAGAAGACATGCTTGGCGAAATTAAAAATTTACGAAGCAAAGGAGTAAGTTGGAAAAGGTTAAATGAATTCGGGCTTGAATATCGCTTGACAAGCGATTATCTGCGCGGAAAAATCAACTTTCAAGAAATGAAAAAAAAATTATCGCGCGATCTAAAAAAATTCGCTAAAAAACAAATGACGTGGTTTAGAAGATGGGAAAAACAAGGAGCAAAAATTCATTGGATAAAAAACCAAAAAGAAGCAAAAAAATTGATCAAAAATTTTATTTAATATAAATTACGAAACATAAAATATTTAGTACAATAAAACATATTTCATATCTCCTAAATTTTTCACCCGTCCGCCTATTTCAAGAATAGAAACCGTTGAATTCACAACTGATAAATCCATCCCTGAATGTTTCGCTAACTGATCAATATGAATCGGATCGCTGCTTAAATATTTCAACAGAATTTTTTCGTTTTGAGACAGTGGCAAAGCGGGCTGAACTTTTTCCTTGCGGCTTCCGCTGTCTTCTAAATTCAATTCTGCCAAAATATCGCTATGGTCTGTTATTAGCTTGCCCTCGCCTTTTTTAATCAAACTGTTAGTTCCTTTAGAATTTTTGCTATAAATATTTCCAGGCAAAACAAAAACTTTCCGTTTTTGATCTCTCGCATATTCGGCTGTAATTAAAGCTCCAGATTTTAGCGGCGCTTCAATAATTAAAACTCCGATGCTTAATCCTGAAATTATCCTGTTCCGCCCGGGAAAATTATAATGAAACGGTTCGGTTCCAAGCGGATATTCTGAAATCACAACTCCTCCATACGATATTATCTTTTCAGCCAAATTACGATTCGTTTGCGGATAAAAATTTTGCCTATCAAGCCCAGATCCTAAAACAGCGACAGTAATACCTCCTGCCTCTATCGCCGCCTTGTGCGATATGGTGTCAATTCCGAGCGCCAAGCCGCTCGCAATTCCCAATCCGCTTTTGACTAAATCAGAACTAATTTGATAAGCTGCTTGCCGCCCATAAGAGCTTGTTTTGCGAGTACCGACAATTGCAAGCAACGGATTATCCACAGACCGCAAATCCCCCTTGTAATAAAGCAAATAAGGAGGATTTTTTATTTTTTTAAGCCGTTGCGGATAATTATCATCTATAATTGCCGTTATATTAATTTTTTCATCGGCTAATTTTTTTAACTCTTGATTAATATCTGTCTTCTTTTTGTAATCAACAAATTCCCGCGCTACATCCTTTTGAAGTCCAAATTTTACCAGTTCCGTTAAATCCGCCTGCCAAATCAATTCAGCTTTCTTAAAATAAGCAATAAGTTTTTTAAATCTTGTCGGGGTTATTTTTTTAAAAGCTAAAATAGCCGCCCAATAATACTTAGTATCTATTGACATTTTTGAATAGTATGTTATAGTATATCATTAAATTAAAAATTGTGATCGGTTGATTTATATTTTTCTATTTGCCAGTGGCATATCTTAATGCCTCTTCCCTCCTTGGCTGGATAGATTGCCTGAAAAATTCTAAGGTTGCGGAATATTTTCTGTTAATTTTAGGCGCTGGTAAATAGTAAAATACAAATCAATTCTATTTTATCACATTTAAAAATAAATAAAAAAAACCGCCAAACTATCGCGACAGGCGGTTTTTCTTTTTAATTTTAATTTCTATTCGCGAAAATTAATCATTAAAACTATCTGCTATTTCTCGCGCAACTTCTTCAGCTTTCCCTGTCTTTTCGCGAAATTCTAATCCTCTTTCTTTTAATGCTCCTGCCATATTTCCGCCCATAACTCCAGCAACAAAAATATCAACTCCTTTATCTGCAAGCATCTTCGCGACAGAAAACCCGGCGCCGCCTCCGCCAGTAGCGAAAGGATTGGAAATTGTTTCAATAAATTCTCCTTTTTCATTAAAGATTAAATAGTAAGGAGCCCTTCCTCCGCGTCCGCTGATTTCAGCGTCTTCTTTTTTGCCAATTGTAGCGATTGCAATTTTCATAATTTTTTTAATTATTTTAATTTAAGAAGTTTCTCGACAAAAACTCCGTTGATTATTGAAAATATAATCATATAAAAAGCGAGGACAATTGTAAAAGGCAACCCAAAATAATATATCATCATCGGCAACATAGGAATTTTAACCGCCCGATTGTATAGAAAAACAACAATAAAACTATCTTTCATTCCCTTTTCTTTTAAGTCAGCCATTAATGGATACCACATATAAATCGGTCCTGACGATAAAATTCCGCCAACAACAGATATAACCCAGCCCCTAATTTTTGCGTTTCTTCCTATGAATAAACTTACTTTTTTAGCGTCAAGAAAAAAATTAGAAAGAAAAATAAACACGAACACTAAGGCGAAGACAGGAATAATTTTTTTAAAAAGAACAATAGACTCTGATAGCGCGATCTTAATTAAATTAAAATCCGTAATCGCCGCTATTAAATATATTATAGCAACTATTATTAAAAAAATCCATTTGCCGCTTATTTTTTCCAATACTTTATTTATCATATAATAGATAACGTTATAACGGTCAAAATCGCGATTATAATTGCTGTTAAAAAACTTGCAATATTCCTAATAATAGCAAATCTTTTCCCAAGCATTAAAGATTCCGCTGGAAGTTGTATTAAGCCGACTGTAACCCATGCAAGAATAAAAGCGGTTACCGCAAGCAGGCTCACGCCTTGATTTAAAAGTTCACCTCCTAAAATATAACTTGTTATTGGATTGCCTCCTGAAACACTTCCAATCAGCGCTCCAAAAAATAAATCAGCAAATTTATTCCCGCTGAAAATTGTTATATAAAATGTTTTTGGAATAACGGCAATAACAAATCCTAAAAGAAACAAAACGCCAACAATAATCGGAATAGTCTGTTTAAGGCTATTTAATGTTTTTACAAAAGCGTCTTTCATATATTTTCATTATAACTCCATACTATCAAAATCCGATATATAAGTCAAGATTTAAAACGCTCATTGATTTCGCAAAATAAGCATTTTTATTTAAACATTAATCCTTAATT
>JAYEJQ010000009.1:0-26928 GCA_034660735.1 Patescibacteria group bacterium
GCCAAAAAGGCAAAATATTTCTACAAGTGGAAGGAAACGGCGAGGCGTGGTATGTGAATCCAGAAGACGGAAAAAGATATTTTCTCGGTCGTCCAGCAGACGCTTTTAATGTAATGAGGAATTTAGGATTAGGGATTAGTAATAGTGATTTTGAGAAGTTGTAAAAAAATTAATATTGACGCCATTATTTTTATAGTATAAAATTATAGTATAATTTAATAATATAAAAATATATGAACACAAAAACAGCGATTTCTCTTACTTTAAATAGAGATAATTTGCAATTTATTAAAAAAATATCAAAAAGAGAAGAAAAATCAAAATCGGAAATAGTGGATTACGCTTTGGAAATATATAGGAAATTTAGATTAAGAAACGACATTATAGCAGGTTTTAAAAATCAAACAGAGGAAGACGTGTTAGACGTTATGTCTGATTTTAAGGATTATTTGAATTTAATAGAGAAATAATTATATGAATATTAGCCAATTTGATATTTGGCAAGTTAATTTAAATCCGACTATTGGATCAGAACAAAATGGCAGGAGACATTGTATTATATTGCAGACAAACGCCGCGAGCAATTACGGACTAACAACCATTATTGCTCCGATTACAAGCAAAAAGATAGAAAAAGTTTATCCTTTTGAAATAAAAATTAATCCATCAAATAAAAATGGTTTAAAAGAATTGTCAAAAATTAAATTTGATCAGGTTAGAGTGATTGACAAAAGAAGATTGATTGAAAAATTTGGCAAAATAGAAGATAGATATTTTATTGAAATTTTAAAAGCGTTAAAAATCATTTTTGATTTTGACAGAGATTTTAATGTAGTTTAGTTAGTTTTGTAAAAAGTTTTATAGATGGCTGTTAAATTTAGAAAAATAAAAACAAGATACAGAAAAGATAATCGCCTTAATATTGTATTGGCGGTTATTTTTTTGTTCAATGTATTAATTGTAGTCAAGCTTTTTAATTTACAAATTGTTAATGGAGAATTTTTTCAAGAATTAGCTGAAGGGCAGCATAATATTAGCCAAAAATTAATTCCCAAAAGAGGAAAAATTTTATTAGAAAATCCGAATAGCAACGAGTTATATCCAATAGCGATTAATCAAAATTTGGCTTTAGTATATGCGGATCCAAGAAAGATAGAAAATTCGGAAGAGGCGGCTAAAAAATTATTAGAAATTTTAAATCCGATCTGGAAAGAAAGATTAGCTGAAGATTGTGATCAAGACGAACTTGATAAAATATTAAAAGAGAAAGAAGATAGTTTAAAGGCAAAATTGGCGAAAAAAAATGATCCTTATGAAATATTGGCGAAAAAGATTACAGAGGAGCAATTAAGCAGAATTTTAGATTTAAAAATAGAGGGGATAAACTATAGGAGTGAAAGTATTCGTTATTATACTGAGGGAGAAATTTTAAGTCAGATTACAGGGTTTGTAAGTTATAGCCAGATTGAGCCGAATGGACAATATGGAATTGAGGGGAATTTTGATGAATTATTAAAAGGAGAACAAGGATCGTTTTTTTCAGAAAAGGACGCGCGCGGTTATTTTATTTTTTCAAAAAATTCAGAGATTGTTTCCGCTCAAGACGGAGCTGATATTGTTTTAACAATTGATCGCGCTATTCAGTTTAAGGTTTGCGAAGAGTTAAAAAAAACTGTTGAACAGCATAGCGCTGACAGCGGTTCTATTATAGTGATGGATCCGAGTAGCGGGGCTATAATCGCTATGTGTAATGTTCCTTTTTACGACGCGAATTTTTATAATAAAGCGGATATTAAACTTTTTAATAATCCAATAATTTCCGACCAATATGAACCAGGATCTATTTTTAAAGCGATTACCATGGCAGCTGGATTGGATAATGGCGCTGTGAGCCCTAATACTGTTTATAACGATGAGGGGTGCGTAAAGATAGGGGTTGAGACTATCTGTAATTCTGATTTAAAAGCGCATGGCAGGCAGACTATGACTAATGTTTTAGAGGAATCGCTGAATACAGGAGTGATTTTTATAGTAAAAAAGGTTGGCATTGATAAATTTAAAAAGCAAATAGAAGATTTTGGTTTTGGAAATCCAACAGGTATAGAGTTAAGATCGGAATCTGGAGGAAATATTAGCGCTTTGAATAAGAAAAAAGAAATCTACGCGGCAACTGCTTCGTTTGGACAGGGGATTGCGGTAACATCTCTGCAAATGGTTAACGCTTTCGCCGCTATCGCGAATAACGGGAAATTAATGAAGCCTTATTTAGTAAAAAGGATAATCAACAGTGATGGATCGCAAAAAGACTCTAAATTAACTGAAATCAGGCAGGTTGTCTCTAAAAAAACCGCTCTTTTATTATCAGCAATGCTTGCTTCAGTAGTTGAAAACGGGCATGGAAAGCGCGCGGGCGTCAAAGGATATTATGTTGCTGGGAAGACTGGCACGGCGCAAGTGCCGAAAAAATTCGGAAAAGGGTATGAGGAGGATCAAACTATCGGGCTGTTTTCTGGTTTTGCCCCGGTTGAAGATCCGCGATTTGCAATGCTTGTTAAAATTGACAACCCGAAAGATGTGATTTGGGCTGAAAGCACGGCGGCGCCATTATTCGGCAGATTAGCGAAGTTTATTTTAGATTATTACCAAATAGAGCCAAACGCGCCGTAATAGGTTGCGTGTAAGTTATTTGAGTAGTATTATTAAGTTGCTGACGAGCAAGTTTCTAATCATTTAAAATATTTTGTTATGCTTAATTTATAAAAAAATTATGAAAAAAGAAAAGACACAAATATTTTATATTCACGGCGGAATGACTTTTAAAAATAAGAAAGATTATTTGCGCTATTTAAAAACGAGAAAAATATCAATAGAAGGAAAAATACGCTGGAGTGAGAATTATTTGGATAAGAAATTAGGAAAATATTGCGAAATTATCAGACCGCTTATGCCATTAAAAGATAACGCAAAATACGAAGAATGGAAAATTCATTTTGAAAGATATTTTCCATATTTAAGAAATAATATTATTTTAATTGGTGAATCTTTAGGTGGAATTTTTTTTGCAAGATATTTATCAGAAAATAAGTTTCCTAAAAAGATACTATCGACTTATTTAATCTGTCCGCCATTTGATAATACTTTGTCTGAAGAAGATTTAGTGGGTGGTTTTAAACTTAAATCAGACATTTCAATGATTGAAAAAAATTCCACAAATCTTAATCTATTATTTTCAAAAGATGATGATGTTGTTCCTGTATCTCACGCAGAAAAATACAGAAAAAAATTAAAAAATGCAAATATCATAATTTATGAAAGCAAAAATGGACATTTTAAAATATCTGAGTTTCCAGAAATTATTAAAATGATAAAAAATGATATAAAATAAATTATAATGAAAAAAAAGTTAAGAAATATAGCGTATATAGATAATACTAATTTATACAAAGGCAGTGAGGCTGAAGGTTTTAAAATTGACTATATTAAATTCAGAAAATATCTTGAAAATAAGCACGGAGTTAAAATGGCGTATATGTTTATCGGTTTTGTTTTAGGAAACGAAGAAATATATAAATGGTTTCAGGAATGCGGTTATACTTTAGTTTTTAAGCCGACTATTCCGAATCGTAATGGAATAAAAGGGAATTGTGACGCAGAATTAGTTTTACAGGCAACTTCTGATTTTTATGAAAATAAATTTGATAACGCTATATTAGTTAGTTCTGATGGCGATTTTGCTTGCTTAGTAAAATTTTTGATTAAAAAAAATAAGTTTGGTTTTTTATTAAGTCCGAGAGAAAGTAAGAAATGTTCATTTTTATTAAAAAGGATTGGAACAAAAATAGTTTTTTTGCCGCAGATTAAAGAAAAAATTAACTATAAAAATGAAAATCCCCCATTAAAACCGCAGTTTTAACAGGGGAATTTTCTTGGTAATTTACATTAAAGTATAATATATTTTTATTAAAAGTCAATAGCAATTATACGTACGTAGGCGATGAAAAATTAAAGTAAAGTTTATAACAATTTATTAAAAAATTATGGTTAGAATTATTGTTACACAAAATTTAGGATTAAAATTCAAAGATATAGAAAAATTAAAACAGATAGGGGATTTAAAAATTTATAATGAACTGTCTAAAACACTAGACGAATGTTTAAAAAGATGATTGAAAATATAAAAGCATGGCTGATTAGAAAGCCGATAAATTTATTAAAATAAACATATGCCTATATCACAGCTTCGGAGAAAAAAATTAAGAAACAGCAGGATTATTGTTCCGCGGCGCGTTGGCGATTATAGCAAAAGCGGCGCGCGGTTTAATAATAACAACGGGTGGAAAAGAAAAAAAAATAATAAGGGACTATTAAGAAAAATATTATTTTGGTCAATCTCGCTTTTTCTACTTTTTGCCTTTTTGGGAACTATCGCTCTTGGAGGCGCGCTTCTTTGGTTTTCAAAAGATTTGCCAGACCCTGATAAATTAATAGAAAGAAATTTGCCATTAGCGACTAAAATTTATGATCGTTCAGGTGATAAACTTCTTTATGAAATTCACGGAGAACAGAACAGAACATTTATTTCATTAGAAGAAATTCCGATTTACGCAATTCATGCGACTATCGCTATGGAGGACAAGACATTTTTTCAGCATAAAGGATTTTCATTGTGGGGAATGTTTCGCGGAGTGATTATTGCAAAGTTAAAAGGCGGCAGAGCGCAGGGCGGATCAACAATCACTCAACAATTTATCAAAAACGCGATTCTTAGCAATGAACGGACAATTCAGAGGAAAATTAAAGAGTTGATTTTAGCGTGGCGGATTGAAAAAAAATTCAGCAAGGATGAGATTCTCCAACTCTATTTTAATGAAATTCCATACGGATCAACCGCTTATGGAATAGCATCCGCGAGCAGTCTTTATTTTGGAAAATCCGCGCGCGATATAAGTATTGCGGAATCTGCGATTCTGGCGGCCTTGCCTAAAGCTCCGACATATTATTCGCCTTATGGATCGCACAAGGACAAATTAATAATACGCCAGCAGTATATTTTAAAATTAATGAAAGACCAGGGATATATTGACGAGCAGGAATATGACGATGCTTTAAATGAAGAGTTGGTTTTCGCGAAACGATACGAGAACATAAAAGCGCCACATTTTATAATGTATATTAAAGAACTTTTAACGGAAAAATACGGCGAAAGAATGGTTGAGCAAGGCGGCTTAAAAGTTATAACTACTTTAGATTTATACAAGCAGGAAAAAGCGGAAGAAGCCGTTGATGAATTTTCTGAAATAAACGAAAAAAAGCATAATGCCAAAAATGCGGCATTGGTAGCGATTGACGCAAAAACAGGGCAGATTTTAAGTATGGTCGGCTCGCGCGATTATTTTGATTTGGAAAACGACGGAAATGTCAATGTGGCGATCCGTTTGCGGCAGCCAGGTTCATCGCTTAAACCGTTAGTTTATGCGATCTCTTTTGAAGTCGGATATACGCCAGACACTATCCTTTATGACGCAAAAACAGATTTCGGCGTTTACGGAACTAAAAAATATTCCCCTAATAATTATGATAATAGATTCCGCGGTCCTGTCACAATTAGAAAATCGCTGGCGGGATCGCTAAATATTCCAGCTGTTAAAACGTTATATTTAACAGGCATTGATAAAGTTATTGAGCAGGCGAAAGAATTCGGTTATACAACTTTGGACGACAAGAGTCGCTTTGGACTTTCACTTGTTTTGGGAGGCGGCGAAATAAAATTGCTAGAGCATGTTGGGGCTTACGCGGCTTTTGCTCGCGATGGAGTTTATCATCCAGTTACAGGGATTTTAAGAATAGATGATTCTGATGGCAAAATTATTGAAGAATACAAAGAAAAGGAGAGGCGAGTAATCAGCGCGCAAGCAGTTCGTTTTCTTAACAGCATACTCTCAGATAATAACGCGCGCGCTTACGCTTTTGGTGGGGATAATCTTTTAAATTTAGGCGATAGGCCTGTATGCGCTAAAACTGGAACAACTAATGATTATAAAGACGCGTGGACAATTGGTTATACGCCTTCTTTAGTTGCAGGTGTTTGGGGCGGGAATAATAGCGGGGAAGAGATGAAGCGCGGGTCTGGAGGTTCAAAAGTCGCCGCGCCGATTTGGCATAAATTTATGGAATCTGTTTTGGGCAAAGTCGGGGAAGGCGAGCCAGTTGAGCAATTTATTAAGCCAGACGAGATTAAAACAGATAAGCCAGTTTTAATCGGCAAGACACAGGAAGAAATAAAATTAAAAATAGACAAATTTTCCAAAAAATTGGCGACAGAATTGACACCAGAAGAAGCGATTGAAGAAAAAACTTTTAAGCAATTCCATTCCATTCTGCATTATGTAAATAAAGATAATCCGCAAGGGGAAAATCCAGAAAATCCTGAAAACGATCCACAATACAAAAAATGGGAAGAAGCGGTTATTGAATGGGTAAAATCCGCGAATGATGATGGATTAAACATAGAATCTCCGCCGACAGAATATGATGATATTCATATTCCTGAAAATAAACCGAGTATTGCGATTTTAAATTTAACAGATAATCAAGAAATCAATAACGACGAGTTGTTTATTGATATTGAAGCTTCCGCGCCGCGCGGATTAAGTAGAGTAGATTATTTCATAGGTGGAACTTTAATTGACAGTATGAATGTCTCGCCATATAATTTGTATTGGGTGATTGAGGATATTATCAACACAAAACATAAACTGCGAGTTGTAGCCCATGATGATGTTTTAAATAGCGCTGAAACTTCTTTAAATCTTAATTTGAATATTATTGACGAGCCGTTAAGTGTCGTATGGATAAGACCTTCCAATAACCAGCAATTTTCTAAAAGCGATTTCCCAATAAATGTCGCGGTTGTTTTGTCTCGTGTTAAACGGCTGAAAAAAATAGATTTTTTCATAAAAGAAATATCTTCTTCTAATGCTAAATTGTTGTCTTCAGTAATTAAGCCGCAAGAAAAAAATATTTCATTTAGTATAAATGATTTTCCAAAAAAGAAAGGGTTTTATAAAATATATTTAACCGCCGTTGATATTAACGAAAAGCAGACAATCAACAGCGGAGTGTTGATTAAGGTTGAGTAAACTATGTCAACTTTATGATAAATAGGCATAGTAATTAAATAATATATTTAGACTTGTCGCATAACAAATTACCCAAGTAGAAAGCTGGAAAAAGGGGTTGATATATGGGTTGTTTGTGTAAAAAGTTATTTAAACTTGCAATATTTTTATAGTATGATAATATAAAGTTATTAACATATTGTGTTAATAATAATTTACAATATATAACGATTTGAGTTAAATTATAATGGAAATAGTTTGGAAGAACAACAAAATAAAAAAGCAAGTTGAAAAAATTATGCGATCAAATAAAAAAGCAAGAAACAGATATGCGCAGTTTAAAAATGCTCCCAGTTTTCTTGATATTCCCCCAAGCGCAAAAGCTCATTTTTTAAAAGGTGATTTAGAGAAATATTTTGTTGTTGATTTTGATTATCCAGCTAGACTTATTTGCGAGCCAGTAGGAGAGTTTGAAAAAGATGAAAAACAATTTGTAAAAAAAACTATTATTGCCATAGAAATAATTAAAATTGAAAAAGATTATCATTAATTTTAAAAAAATGATTTCAAAAAACACAAAAGAATATATTCAAAATAAGAAAGATCAGGGTTTGTACGGTCTTGATTTTTCTGTGGCTACGCATCCAGGAATTACGCTCTTAGATGAGTTGAATTTTTTAGGTTTTACTCAAAAAGAGTTATCAAAAAAAATCGGCTATACCGTTCAAACAGTTAATAGAATTATAAAAGGAGTGGAACCCATAACTACAGAAATAGCTTTAGCGCTTGAACGGGTTTTTGGCGGTCATCCATCGGCGCAATTTTGGTTAAATATGCAAGCTGATTATGATAGAAAAATCTTAAAACAAAAAGAACTTGAGAACACGCAGGAAGAAATTGTTTTTTTTAAAGATAATATGAAAGATACATTTAAAGAACTTCAAACTGGTGGCGTTTTTGATAATTATGTCTTAAATACTAAAGATAGCTATAAAAAAGCAATCATAAGTTTTAAAGATTTTTTTGGCTCATACTCTTTACGGATGATCCCAGAAGAATCTTTATTAGGTATTCCTTTTCGTAAATATAATATAAAAAATACCAATCAGTATAATTTATCCGCATTGTTAAAAATCGGAGAAAAAAAAGCAAAACAAATTATAATTGAAAATATGGTAATTGATTATGATAAAAAAGTTTTTATTAATAAAATAGAAACATTAAGAAAATTATCAAATAAAAAACAAAAAGATTTTTTAATGTTATTACAAAAGGAATGTTTAAATGCGGGAGTTATTGTAGTGTATGTGCCAAATATGAAAAATACAGGTTTTGGAGGAGCAACACTCTGGATGGGCAATCGCCCTGTTATTTTGTTAAAGGTAGAAAATCAACGAGAAGATATTTTTTGGTTTAATTTTTTTCATGAAATGGGACATGTAGTAAAACATAGTAAAAAAGATGTTTTTATTGATTTTGATAAAAATGGAAAGAAAGATGATCTTGAAATTAAAGCAGATGAATTTGCTTCAGAGATGTTAATTCCAAATTTTTATGAAATAATGAAACAAATGGAAAAAGGACTTTCCGTGGATCAATGGATAGAAATAATTTCAAAAAAAGTGGATGTTTCAAAAAGTGTTATAGCGGGCAGGTTATGTAATGTCATAAGTCTTGATGATATTTGGAAAGTGCTTAATAAATTTAGACCTGTTATTAAAGAAAAGATTAGTTTTGTTTAAATTTTATGAATAAAAATATTAGAAAAAAATTTAGATAGCCAAATAATATGACCCACCAATCCGAACAATAACTTGAAAAAGACTTTGATTGACCAATTTTGTCATTTCGATTGGAGCGGAGCGGAAAGAGAAATCTCTTGAACAATAATTTTGTGATAAATAATGTTTATTACAAATAATAATATTTAAGGGATTCTTCCTATCGTCGGAATAACAAAAGGGACTTAAAATGATAAAGAGTTTAACTAAATTTTTATTTTTAGATAAACTTTTAGACATACTTATTAAAATCACTTATTGCAAACTATGACTCATCAACCCGAAATACAAATTGAAAAGTTTAATTATTTCGTTACGAATTGGTTAGATAGTATATTTAATAAATAATAATTTAATTTCCAATATGAGGCTGACTAATACAATAATTGGTATTTGTTTTAAAAATTTGATATAATAAAATTATAATAAACAGATATTTTGAATTACGAAATACGATATTTGAATAACCGAGAGAGAATAAATTTTTACTTGTTATATTTTAAATTTAATATAAATTTTTATGAATAAATCTAAACAACAAGAAATTCAAAAAATCACTGATCAAATTAAAAAAAAATACAAGCCGGAAAAAATTATTCTTTTTGGCTCTTTTGCTTATGGAAAACCGACTAAAGATAGTGATGTAGATTTGTTTATTGTGAAAAATACCAAAGAAACAAGAACAAAACGCCATTTAAAAGTGGATAGAATGCTTTTAGATAGAGCTATCCCTTTAGACATTTTAGTTTATACCCCCCAAGAGATAAAAAAGCGCATATCGCTTGGAGATTTTTTTATTAAAAATATTATTCAACAAGGAAAAATTCTTTATGCCAAATAACAATTTTGAGCTAACAAAAGAATGGATTATAAAATCGCAGAATGATCTTAAATCAGCGCAAATTCTTTATAGAGAGGATGGGCCTACTGATTCTTTGTGTTTTCATTGCCAGCAATCAGCAGAAAAAATGCTAAAAGGTTTTTTAGTTTTCAATAAAAAAGAATTTCCTAAAATACACGACTTAATTCATCTTTTAACTCTTTGCAGAAAAATAGATCAGAATTTTAAAAATATTGAAAGTGAAGTTTCATTTTTAAATAGATATTATATTGAATCCAGATACCCGCCTGAAATTACAGTTTATTCTAAAGCAGAGTGTCAGGAAGCAATAGAATATACTAAAAAGATAACCCAATTTATTATCAATAAAATAATGTAGATTTTTTGTATGTCAACACAAAATAGAAATTTCATACTACGAGAAAAGTAAAAATTTTACGCTTAATGAATTTTAATTAAATTTATTTTGTATTATTTTAAAAATTTGGTATGTATAATGAGAGTGTAGAAGAATAGAATTAGAAAAATATTATTTGTCTAATATAAGCCAATTAGTCAAAATAGTAAAAATTATAATTTCGCTAATATTGGTCAATTTCTAAAAAACGATTTTCATTCTTTTACAGTCTAATAATATAGTTATGTTTATCAAAAATTTTTGCGACAACTTAAAATACGGATACGAGAGAGAGTAATTCTCGCTCGCCAATTTTTTATTTGTTTAATAATTTTTAATATAAGCACTATTTTTTAATAGTGTTTTTTTATTTTTAACAAAAAATATGCTTAAATTAATTCAAAATCAAAAAAAGAGTTTAAAAGTTTTACCTAATGTTATTGTTTTATTTTGTAAAAAAATAATGCGGGATATGCCTGTATTTTTGTTTGTTTTCTGTTTGGCAGGAGTTTTGTTTTTATTTAATGTTCAAGAAGTTAAAGCCGATGATTGTGGGGATACGACTGGTAACGGAGAAACAGATACAACTTGTTATTGCGGAGACACAGTTGTTGGCACAACTACAACTGGTTATATTTATACTCTTACTGAAGATTTAACCTGCATAGGAAGCGGTAATGATGCTACTAGCAATTTTATAGCACTGGCAACACTAATTACACAATCGGCGATCTATTAGTTGATACTGCTTATACATTTAAAGTGGACGGAACCGTTTCAATCGCCGCTTCCCCGGCTGACACAACAGCCCCAACCCTAACCCAAGACACAGCCATCTCTTCCCCGACAAATGACAATACGCCAGACTATTCATTTCATTCAAATGAAGGAGGGTCAGTAAGTTATGGAGGCTCTTGCATTTCTACTACTAATAATGTTTCCATAGGCACAACCACAATTACATTTGCCCAGTTAGATGACGGAACATACAATAACTGTACAATTATAGTAACAGACAGCGCTAACAACGCGTCAGACGCTCTTTCATTCCTGAATTTACTGTTGATATAGTAGAAGCGACTCTATCTGCCGGCTCTCCATCAATTGCCCTACCAGCCAACACAACCTAAACAACACTATCTTTAACAACTAATGAAATAGCAACCTGCAAATATTCAACAACCACTAGCACGGCTTACGGCTCAATGACTATTTTTTTTCAACGGACTTTACATCTCATTCAACAACCATTACAGGGCTGATAAATGGGACAAGCTACAACTATTATGTGAAATGCCATGATACGGCTGGTAACATCAATCCATCTGATTATGCTATTTCATTTTCTGTTAATTCAGCAGGCGGAGGCATACCAATTTGGCTGCTCAATCCGCCCGCGGCTCCTGATAACACTGATGATATGGGTAGCGATGACAGCGCTAAAACAGATGACAATTCAAGCAAACAGCCAACAACCATTGCAGATAAAGCAAAATAGACAGTTAAAACAATAGCCAACATAACAAGCGAAGCAATAGATATGGTTAAAGCCAAAGTCCAGATTATTCTAACTAAATTAGGCATTAAAAGAAATTTGGCAAAAGAAAAAAATGTTGTTAATAAATATATCGGACAATTAGCAAACAATAATACTGAAGCAACAATCATCATACTATGACTAACTTTATCACTTATGGCACGCCAACCACACTGCATTTAGGCCAAGGCGAAAGAGCCGGAGTGATTAACTCATATAAGTCCGCTTTTAACAAATTGCCAAGCGCGGAATAATGAATGGAGTGACGCGATTAAAATAGCCAATGGCAGATGGCCAAGCGAAACAAATAAACAAGCTGAAAACAGAGCTATGATTAACTTTAAAATAGTCTATCAAAGAGAGCCGAACAAGAGCTAATCCTAATGATGACGCGGCTATTATTATTATGGCTTATGGATTAAGATCAAATTAGAGAAAGCTTAATTCTGAAAAACAGGCGATTGAATATTTTAAAGCCATTTACGGCTATACTCCTGAAACAGCCAGGGCTTGGGATGTTGTCAGGGCGATAACTTATAGCGGGGCAGCGAGGTAATTTTTGAAAAAATTATAATCATATGTTTCATTTTTTTATATTCTATTGACAACTTTAAATTATGTGATAACATAGATAAAAAATAACTCTTAATTATTTTAATTAAATAAATAAGCAGCTAATTTTGTTTTTGCTGTTAGTTTTGATTTAACTTAACAAGCAAAAGTTGTTTATTTGACTAATAAAAAAATGGCAGAAAAATTTGAACGCACAAAGCCGCATATAAATGTGGGAACTATCGGTCATGTTGACCATGGAAAAACTACTTTAACAGCGGCTATTTTAAAAGTTTTAACATTAAAGGGCTATAAAGCGTCTGATAAAAACGTTGATCAGATTGATGCTGCCCCAGAAGAAAAAGAACGTGGAATTACGATCGCGACTTCTCATCAGGAATATGAATCTGATAAGAATCATTATGCTCATGTTGATTGTCCAGGACACGCGGATTATGTTAAGAATATGATTACTGGCGCTGCTCAGATGGATGGAGCGATTTTAGTAGTTTCAGTTACTGACGGTCCTATGCCGCAGACTCGCGAGCATATTTTATTGGCGCGCCAAGTTGGAGTTCCTTCTATTGTTGTGTTTTTAAACAAAGTTGACCAAGTAGAAGATGAGGAATTAGATGAGGAAATAATAGATTTAGTTGAGCAGGAAGTTAGGGATCTTTTAAACAAATATGAATTCCCTGGAGACGACACGCCTATAATTCGCGGATCAGCACTTAAAGCAATTGAAACTCCTGAAGATGAAAAATATTCACAGCCAATTCTTGATTTAATCAAGGCGGTTGACGAAAGTATTCCTGAACCGAAAAGAGATGTTGAAAAGCCGTTTTTAATGCCAATTGAAGATATTTTCTCTATTGAAGGTCGCGGGACAGTTGTCACAGGAAGGATTGAAAGAGGTATTGTAAAAGTTGGTGAAGAGATAGAAATAGTCGGATTAGGAGAAACCAGAAAGACAACAGTGACTGGAATTGAGATGTTTAATAAGCAGTTAGACGAAGGTCGCGCTGGAGACAATGCGGGAATTTTACTCAGGGGAACTAAAAAAGATGAAGTTGAAAGAGGGCAAGTTTTAGTAAAACCTGGAACAGTCACTCCGCACACTGAATTTGAAGGCGAAGTATATATTTTAAGCAAGGAAGAAGGCGGAAGACATAAACCATTTTTTAAAGGATATAAGCCACAATTCTACATTAGAACAACAGATGTTACGGGAGAAGTTATATTACCTGAAGGCACAGAGATGGTAATGCCAGGAGATACAGTTAAATTGAATATTAAATTAATTAGCCCGATTGCGTTAGAAGAGAAGCAAAAATTCGCCATTAGAGAAGGCGGAAGAACAGTTGGCGCAGGGGTTATAGCTAAAATTATCAAATAAATTAGACAGTCCCGCTCCGATATTCGTCGGAGCGTGATTATTTTGATTTATTTATTCATAAAATAATGAGTGATAGTAAAACAAATAAAGAGAAAGAGGATTCTAAACAGGAAAGTTTAAAACAAAGAATTAGAATTAAGATTAAGGCTTTTGACAGCCGCGTTATTGATCAATCAACAAAAAAGATTATAGACACTGTTGAGAGATTAGGCGCTGTTGTAAATGGGCCGATTCCGCTGCCTACTGAAATCAAGAAATACACGGTTTTGAAGTCAACTTTTGTGCATAAGGATTCGCGCGAACAATATGAAATGAGAATTCATAAAAGATTGCTTGATATAGTTGACTTTACGCCAAAGATAGTTGATAGTTTAATGAGTTTAACTCTTCCTTCTGGTGTGAATATTGAGATAAAGATGTAAAAATCATTGAAATATATTATTTTAACAATTTTAACAATTTTTTAAAAATATAATAGAAGAATACAGATAAAGCTTATATAAATTACTGGCTAAGCTGTTAGTCGGTTTTTATTTCCAAATAAATTTAATTAAATATGAAATTTATATTAGGGAGAAAATTGAATATGACACAGATTTTTAATGGCGACGTTGTTACTGCCGCGACTATTATAAAGATTGGTGAATGCAAAATTACACAAGTAAAAGATAAAGAAAAAGACGGCTATCAAGCGGCGCAAATTGGGTCTGGAAGCAAAAAAAAGATAAACAAGCCATTAGCTGGAGCGTTAAAAGGATTAGGTAATTTTAGGTATTTAAAAGAATTCAGAGACGACAGCGCTGAAAAATTTGATTTTAAAAAAGGCGATATTTTAGATATAGAAAGTTTTCAAGCAGGAGATAAAGTTAATGTGGCGGCGATTTCAAAAGGAAAAGGATTTCAAGGTGTTGTTAAAAGATGGGGATTTCATGGGCAGGACAAAACGCATGGAACAAAAGACCAGTTAAGAATGCCAGGATCAATCGGAGCGACTGGTCCAGCGCATGTTTTTAAAGGGACGAAAATGGGAGGGCAGATGGGGAACAGACAGGTGACGGTAAGAAACTTAGAGATTATAGAGGTTGACAAAGAGAAAAATTTAATCAAAGTAAAAGGGGCAGTTCCAGGACATCGGAATAGTTTAGTTGAGATTAAAGCGGATGGAGAGATGAAAGTCAAGAAAGTTGAAGAAAAAAAAGTTGAAAATGAAAAAGTTGAATATAAAGTTGAAGATAAAAAGATAGAAAAAGAAGAGCAGAAAGAGAATAAATAAAAATAAAATTGTCATCCTAAACTTGATTTAGGATCTGTGTATGTGGTTCGCTATATTATGATTGAGATCGACAAGGCATAAATTTAAAATTTATTGATCTTAATCATAATATAGCGATAAGTAATGACAGATCCTGACCCCGCCGCTCGCGAGCAGCGGGGCAGGATGACAGTATTATACAGTATTGTAAAAATTAGTTTTTTGAAAATAAAACTAAAAATAGCAGAGCAGTTAAAAATTTTTAGTTTATTATATATGTCAATACAGGTAAAACTTTACAATCAGAAAATAGATGAAATTGGAAAACAGGAATTGAATCCAGTTATTTTTGGCGTGAAAGCAAAATCCGAATTGATCAAGCAAGCCGTTGTCGCGCAGCAAGCGAATTCAAGGCAGGTATTGGCGCACGCGAAAGACAGAAGCGAAGTTCGCGGCGGCGGAAAAAAGCCGTGGAGACAAAAAGGAACTGGAAGAGCAAGGGCTGGTTCAAGCAGATCTCCGATTTGGATCGGCGGCGGAGTTACTTTCGGACCTACAAAAGAGAGGAATTTTTCAGTTAAAATAAATAAAAAGATGAAAAAGAAAGCGCTTTTTATGTGTCTTTCAAATAAAGCGGAAAATGAAAAAATGATTTTATTTGATAAGATTGAATTAGAAAAAATTCAGACTAAAAAAATTGTTGAAATGTTAAGCAGAGTAGATGCTAAAATTATAAACAGCAAGATTGAAAAATCAGACAAGAAAAAAAATAGAAGCAAAAAAAAGAAAAATAGCATTTTATTAATTTTAAATGATAAATCTGAAAATATAATAAAATCCGCAAGGAATATTCCAAATGTCAAAACGATTAAATCTGATTGCTTAAATGTTGTTGAAGTTTTAAAATATAAATATTTACTAACAACGGTTGAAGCTGTAAAAGAGATTGAAGAAGCATATTTGCCTGATAGAATAAATAAAGAAAATATTATAAAAATTCAAAATTCAAAATTATAAATTCCAAATAAATCCAAAACGATAAATCCAAAATCATAAACAGTTTTGAATTTTGAAAATTTGAATTTATAATTTATTTGTTATTTATAATTTTGAATTTGTAATTTTAAAAAATATGGGTATTTTAGATAAATTTAAAAAAAAGAATATTGTTGGCAAAAAAGATGAAGCAGTGGCGAAAAAGGATGAAAAGCAAAAAAAAGTAGTTATTAAAAAAGACGCAGAAAAAAGCGAAAAAAAAGATAAAAAAATAAATAAATCGGCTGTCGCGTCAAAAACAAAAATCGGAAAATCAAGCGGATGCGCTTATCGTGTTTTAGTTAATCCGCGAATTACGGAAAAGATTACTGACTTGGGAGTTTTTGATAAATACGGATTTGTAGTTGCGAATAATGCTAATAAAATAGAGGTTAAGAAAGCGATTCAAGAGGTCTATGGAGTTAAGCCGATAGTTGTTAATATAATGAACATAAAAGGGAAAAAGGTTAGATCTGGACGCGTTAGCGGCAGGAGAAAGGATTGGCGAAAAGCCATTGTTACGTTAAAAAAAGGAGAGAAAATTGAAGTTTATCAAGGAGTATAATATATAAACATTTTAACATCTAAACATCTAAACATTTTAAATTATTTAAAATTATAAAATGTTATCGTGTTTATATGTTATCGTGTTTATATGTTTATATGATTATATGGGTATTAAAATATACAAACCGACTACTGCTGGACGAAGAAACTCATCAGTTCAGGATTTTTCAGATATTACTAAAAAAAGACCTGAAAAATCTTTAACAATGATTAAAAAAAGAAGCGGCGGACGGAATAATCAGGGTAAAATTACAATTCGCCATCGTGGCGGAGGCGCGAAAAGATTTATAAGAATTATAGATTTTAAGCAGAACAGATTTGATGAGCATGCTAAAGTTTCAGCTATTGAATATGATCCGAATCGCGGCGCGCGGCTTGCCTTAATTGAATATAAAGATGGAAAGAAAAGTTATATTATAGCTCCGATTGGCTTAAAAGTCGGTGATAAAATTTTGTCTTCACGGAAAAAAGAGGTAGAGATAAAAAATGGAAATAGAATGATATTGAAATATATCCCGCAAGGAGTGAGTGTTTTTAATATAGAGGTGATTCCTGGTAAAGGTGCTCAAATCGCGCGAGGCGCGGGGACTTCCGTTAAAGTGATGGGATCTGAAGGAAAATACGCGCAATTAAAAATGCCGTCAGGAGAGATAAGATTAGTTTCGAAAGAATGTATGGCAACGATCGGGCAGGCAAGCAACCCTGATTACAGATTGATCCGTTGGGGAAAAGCAGGGAGAATGCGGCACAAAGGAATAAAGCCGACTGTTCGCGGAAAAGTTATGAATCCATGCGACCATCCGCATGGCGGAGGAGAAGCGAGAAATCCGATCGGCTTAAAGCATCCGAAAACTCCATGGGGAAAACCAGCACTTGGAGTTAAGACAAGAAACAAAAAGAAAGCGTCAGGTAAGTTGATAATCCAGAGACGGAAAAAGAAGAGGAAGTAGGTCATATAAACATTTAAACATTTAAATAAAAATAACAGCTGGTTCTTTAAATAAAAAGGAAAACGGCGACAATGAAACTGAGATTATATTCTCGGTTTCATCGCCGCCGTTGAAATGTCGTTAACGAATTTTTTATAAAGATTTCGTCAGCGACAAAAATTTTTTTACCTCCTTTCTGTTTAAATTTTTCGCAACCAAATGGTTGCGAAATTTACCATTTTTTATATAGGGATTGACAGATATTTTGTCTCCCCCTGACTGATGTTTAATTTTTTTTATCTGACTTTCCTTGAGATTAAAAACCTCTAATTTAAATTTCATTTCATCTCCTTTTTTAAAAAAAGTTTATAAAAAAATTTAAAGCAATAAATTAACTTAACAATAAAATTAAAATATGTCAAGAAGCTTAAAAAAAGGTCCGTATATAAACGAAAAATTATTGAAAAAGATAAAGAGATTAAAACAAGGCGACAAGACTGTTATTAAAGTTTGGGACAGGGCTTGCGCAATTTCTCCTGATATGGTAGGGTTCACTATCGGAGTGCATAATGGAAAAACGCATATTCCAGTTTTTATTTCAGAAGCAATGGTCGGACACAAGCTCGGAGAATTTTCTCCAACAAGGAAATTTATTTCGCACGGAGGAAAGATAGCAAAAGAGCAGGCGAAGAATAAATAAAAAAACCATCTAAACATATAAACACGATAACATTCTATAATTTTAAATAATTTAAAAATGTTTAAATGTTAAGATGTTTATATGCTAAAATGTTTAAATGATTTTTTATGGAAATTAAAGCAAAAGCAAAATATATAAAAATGAGTCCTAAAAAAGTTAGGTTAGTTGTTGATGTTATCCGAAATATGGGCGCTGAGCAGGCGTTAGTTCAACTGCGATTTATGAACAAAAAAGCCGTAAAACCTGTTGCGAAATTGCTTAATTCAGCGATGGCAAACGCTTTTAATAATTTTGAAATTGAAAAAGAAGGATTAAAAATTAAAGAAATACGCGTTGATCAAGCGTCAGTTTTAAAAAGATGGAAGCCGAGAGCTTTCGGTCGCGCAGGTATGATTAGGAAGAAAAGTTCGCATATTAATATTATTTTGGAAGGTGAAAAGGTTGTGAAAACCGCAAAAAAGAAAACTATAGAAGCGCCAAAAATAGCAAGCGATATTTCAAAGAGTGAAATCAAGAAAAGTAAAGAAAAAGAGATAAAAAAGGTCAAGCCAGAAACAAAAGAGCATGGCAAAGAGATTTTTAACAAAAGAATGACTGGCAAGCATCGCCATAAAGCGCATTTAGATACCATTAGAAAAAAAGGCAAAGATGGATTTATGAAAACAGTATTCAGGCGAAAGTCAGACTAAAAGCATTTAAGCATTTAAACATTTAAGCATATAAACATTTAAACATATAAGAATCTATGGGACAAAAAGTTAATCCAAAATCATTTAGGTTATTAAGCATTTATAGCTGGGATTCAAATTGGTTTTCTGAAAAAGAATACAGCAAGCTGTTGAGGCAGGATATTTTAATTAAAGATTATTTAAAAGAAAAATCTATTGATTTTGGAATTGATAAAATAAATATTCAAAGATCAGGAAATACAGTTGATATAAATATCTATTCTTCTAAGCCTGGTATAATTATCGGCAGGGGAGGAGCGGGTATTGAAAATTTGCGAAAAAATATTGTTAAAAAATTTTTTAAAGAATACCAGAATAAAAAAAATAAGCCAGCGATAAATTTGAATATTAAAGAAGTTAAAGATTCAAGAATTTCAGCGGAATTAACAGCGCAGGCAGCGGTTTCTGATTTGGAAAAAAGAATGCCGTTTAGAAGAGTTATGAAACAGATGGCAGATCGTGTTTATAAATCTGGCGCGAAAGGAGTGAAAGTAATGATAGCGGGAAGATTAAACGGGGCAGAAATCGCTAGAACCGAGTATATAACTTTAGGAAATTTGCCTTTGCATACTCTGCGGGCAGACATTGACTATTCTTATAGAATAGCTTATACGACTTACGGAACGCTCGGCGTAAAAGTTTGGGTTTACAAAGGAGATATTTTTAAAACCAAAAAGTAAACCAAAATACAAAAATTAAAATGATAAAGAAAAATTAAAAAATGATTTTTAATGATAAATTTTATATTTATTTTGCATTTTGATATTTGCATTTTACATTGTTAAATTATGTTAGCTCCAAAAAAAACAAAATATAGAAAATCAATGAAAGGAAGAAGCAGAAAAAGAGAGATTGCTACTTCGGGCGTTAGTATCGCTTTTGGTGATTATGGAATAAAAGCGCAATCAGTAAAATGGATAACTTCGCGGCAAATTGAATCTGCAAGGCGCGTGATTACTCATTTCATAAAAAGAAAAGGAAAGGTTTGGATTAGGATTTTTCCAGATAAGCCAGTAACTCAGAAAAGCGCGGAAGTTGGAATGGGAAAAGGAAAAGGCGCTGTTGACCATTATGTCGCTGTTGTTAGAAGCGGAATGATGTTATTTGAAATGTCTGGCATAGATGAAAGCCAAGCAAAAGAGGCGTTGCGTTTAGCAGCGTATAAATTACCCGTAGAATGCAAATTTGTTAAAAAGTAAAAATAATAATCAATGACAGGTTTCGACCCCGCCGCTCGCGAGCAGCGGGGCGGAATGATTTAAAAATTTATGAAGTTTAAAGAATTAAAAATAAAATCAAAAGAAGAATTAAGCGGAATATTAACGAAAAATAGAGACAAGATTCGTGACTTAAGGTTCAAGACGGCGAATAATCAGCTGAAAAATGTAAAAGAAATAAAAAAACTTAAGCGCCAAATAGCACAGATATTGACTATTGATAATTAATCTGTTAAGATAGTTAAATGATTTAATTAGAAATTTTTTTATGGAAAAAGATAATAAAATTAAAAGAAAATTTAGCGGAATGGTTGTTTCTGATAAAATGGATAAAACTATTGTTGTTAAGGTTGATACGATTAAATCGCATCCGAAATATTACAAAAGATACGCGATTAGCAAGAAATATAAAGTTCATGATGAAAAATCCCGTTTTAAAATCGGCGATAAAATTTCTTTTATTGAATGTCGTCCGCTAAGCAAAGAAAAACGTTGGAGAGCAATTTACGTTTAATTATATTGTTTTTTAATTTTTAGTTTAGAATGGTGATAATTTTTTTTACCTTGTCACCCCGCCGCTCGCGAGCAGCGGGGTGACAGTAAATTTATATTTTTTATTTAAAAGATTATCACCATTCGTTAATTCATGATTCTTAATTCTTAATTATATGGTTCAACACAGGACAATGTTAAAAGTTGCTGATAATAGCGGAGCGAAAAGGGTCCAGTGTATCGGTCTGCCCGGAGGAACAGGAAAGAGATATGGAAGAATCGGCGATATTATTAAAATTACGGTCAAAGATGCCCAGCCGCATAGCGCTGTAAAAAAAGGGGATGTTTTGGACGCGGTTTTAGTAAGGTCAAGAAAAGAGACAAGGCGGAAAGACGGAACATATATCCGTTTTGACGAAAATGCGGTAGTTGTTGTTGATAAAAAAAATAAAGAGCCGAAAGGGACGAGAATTTTTGGACCAGTAGCACGTGAATTAAGATTAAAAGGTTTTATGAAAATTATTTCATTAGCGCCAGAAGTTCTTTAGCGCGTGTCATTCGCGCGAAGGCGGGAATCTATCATTACTTATCGCTATATTATAATTAAAAAGCACAAAGTAAAATTCAGAATTTATTTGTCTTATTATACCGTAGCGATAAGTAATGACAGACCCTGAAATAAATTCAGGGTGACAAATAAAAAAACAATAGCATTTTAACTTTTAGATTTTGTCTGTCATATTGGATGGCAGACAGAAAATAGGAGTTAAAAAAAGAAAAAAAAAGGAAAAAAATAGGAGAAAAAAAATGAAGATTTTATTGGAAGTGGATATTCTTAAAAAAGGAAGCTCAGTTTTTTCGCAAATTTTATTAAGTGACAGGAAACCATATTATAATGGTCCTGAACTTAAAGGATTCTTTATCTTAAACTCAGCTGATAAAATTAAAATGAGGGTGAAGTTGAACGAGTCGATTACTCGAATATGCGAAGGGTTCCAAGAACTCGTCTTGGAACAATTCGATAAAGAGTAAAACAAAATAGCAGGTTAGGCATATTTTTACCTGCCTGCTATTACCAATTTTAAAAATTAAAAAGATTTGTAAATATAAAATATTATTTTATGTCATTCTGAGAAGGCGGTAGCCGAAGCCACGCCTCGCGGGTGGTCACCCGTTAGGGTGAAATCTGCTTTATTTATAATAAAATATTATCAAAATAACTAAACTTTAATTGGAAATGATTTTAAAATAATTTAGCGATAATTAAACAAGATCCTTCGGCTCCTTTCAGTCGCTCAGGATGACAATATATATGAAAATTAAAAAAAATGATAAAGTAAAAATAATTTGTGGAAAAGATAAAGGAAAATCTGGGAAAGTTTTAAAAGTGGCTCCAAAAAGCAAAAAGATTTCAATAGATGGTTTGAATTTAAGAGTTAAGCATATGCGTCCGAGAAAACAGGGAGAAAAAGGAGAGAGAATTCAGTTTCCAGCGGCAATGGATATTTCAAATGTGATTTTAGTTTGTCCGAAATGCTCAAAAGAAACGCGAATCGGTTATAAAATTTCAAAAAACGAAAATTCTAAAAATAATAAATTTAGAGTGTGTAAAAAGTGCAAAGAGATGATCTAAAAATTGGTAATTGAAAATTAACTACCTATGAATTTAAAAGAAAAATACAATAAAGAGATTGTTCCAAAACTAAAAGAAAAATTTGGATATAAAAATAGTTTAGCAGTCCCAAAACTTGAAAAAGTTGTTTTAAATGTCGGCTTGGGTTCTGGCTTAAAAGAAAAGAACTATTTAGAATTAGTGGAAAATAATCTAATGAGAATAAGCGGACAGAAGCCGATTAAAAATAAGGCGCGTAAGTCTATTTCAGGATTTAAGATTAGAGAAGGCATGATAGTCGGAATGTCAGTTGTTTTACGAAAAAAAAGGATGTATGATTTTATTAGCAGATTAGTCAACGCCACATTGCCGCGTGTTCGCGATTTTAGGGGACTGTCTTTAAAAAGTATAGATAAAAAAGGGAATTTTAGTTTAGGAATTAAAGAATATACTGTTTTTCCAGAAATCAAAATGGATGAAGTTGAAAGATTGCACGGCTTGCAAGTTTCTATAGCGACAACAGCTAAAAATAAAGAAGAAGGGCTTGAGTTGTTAAAATTATTAGGTTTCCCTTTTAAGAATAAGTAATTTATTAAATGTTAAAATGATTTTATGGCTACAAAAGCGCAAATAGCAAGATCTAAAAAAAAACAAAAATATTCAACTAGAGCTGTTAATCGTTGCTGGAGATGCGGGCGAAATAGAGGGTATATGAGGAAATTTGAAATTTGCAGGATCTGTTTTCGCGAACTGGCAAATAACGGTGAATTAACAGGGGTTAAAAAATCTAGTTGGTAATTTTTTATTTTTTATTTTCACCCTAACGGGTGACCACCCGATAGGGTGGCTTAATTCAAATTATTATGACCGATCCAATAGCAGATATGCTCACAAGAATAAGGAACGCGATGGCTGTTAATAAGCCGGATGTTGTTTTGCCTTTGTCTAAAATTAAGTTAAAAATTGCTGAAATTTTAGAAAAAGAAAAATATATTGAAAAATTTGAAAAGAAAGATAGTAATGTTTTAATAGCGTTGAAATATAAAAATCGTCAGCCGGCAATCAGCCACCTAAAGAGAATCAGCAAGCCAGGATGCAGAATTTATGTTAATTCTGATAATTTGCCGATTGTTTTAGATTATTTAGGAATTGCGATTATTTCAACTTCGGAAGGTGTAATGACGAATAAAGAAGCGTGGAAGAAAAAAATCGGAGGAGAAGTAATTTGCGAGATTTATTAAATTTTATTTTATGTCAAGAATAGGAAAACAGCCAATAGAAATACCTGCTGGGATTGAAGTTGAAATCAACAGCGATTTTATTATTGCTAAGAGCGCGAAAGGTGAATTAAAAACAGCAATTCATTCGAAAATTAAAGTTGAAAGAAAAGAAAATCAAATAGCAGTTTCAATCTCAAATCAAAATGACAGGAAGCAAAGAGCTTTATGGGGATTAAGCAGAACCTTAATCGCGAATATGATTGAAGGGTTAAGTAATGGTTTTGAGAAAAAGTTAGAAGTAAACGGAGTAGGTTATAAAATAGATTTGAGCGGACAGAAACTTATTTTAAATGTCGGATATTCGCATTCAGTGGAATTTGAATTGCCGTCTAATATTGATGGAAAAGTTGAAAATAATGTAATAACGATCAGCGGGACTGATAAGCAATTAGTCGGTGAAACAGCAGCGCGTATTCGCAAAATTAGAAAACCAGAGCCGTATAAAGGCAAGGGGATTAAATATTTTGATGAAATTATTAGACGCAAAGCCGGCAAAGTATCGGCAAAAGGCGAATAAATTTAGTGAATAAATCTTATGAATAAACAAAAAATAAAACAGAATCAAAGAATTAGACGCAAAGGAAAGATTAGGTTTAAAATCAGCGGCATTAAAGAATGCCCAAGATTAAGCGTATTTAGATCAAATAAAGGAATGTTCGCGCAGTTAATTGACGATAAAAAAGGGAATACAATAGCAAGCGTTAGCGAAAAGGATATTAAAAATGAAGATAAAAAGACGGCAGTCGGTTTGGAATTAGGAAAGTTAATTGCGAAAAAATCGTTAGATAAAAAAATAGATAAAGTTGTTTTTGACAGATGCGGATATAAGTATCATGGCAGAATTAAGGCAGTTGCGGAAGGAGCGCGCAATGGTGGATTAAAATTTTAATTTTAAATTTATGATTAAAAAAGATCAAAAAGGAAAAAAGCGAAAATTTAATAAAAAAAAGGAATCTGAATTTGACCAGAAAATAGTTGATTTGGCGCGAGTGACAAGGGTTATGGCTGGCGGAAAAAGATTGCGTTTTCGCGCCACAATAGTGATTGGGGACAAACGAGCGAGAGTTGGAGTTGGAATTGCGAAAGGAAAAGATGTAAGTTTGGCGATTTCAAAAGCCGTTAAAATCGCTGAAAAAAATATGATTAACACGCCGATTATTGATGGGACTATTCCTTGCGAGGTAAAACAGAAATTCGGAGCGGCGCGGATTTTTTTGAAGCCTGCAAAACATGGAACTGGAATTATTGCTGGAGGAGCGATTAGAACTGTTTTAGAGTTAAGCGGTTTGCAGAATATTGTTGGAAAAATTTATGGTTCAAATAATAAGATTAATAATGTTTACGCGGCTATTGAAGCTTTCAAGAAATTAGAAAAATTAGTTGAGATTAAAAAAGATTTATTAAATAAAAAAAACTCTAAAATTGAAAATAGAGCAAAATTGAAAACTGAAAATCAAAAAAATGAAAAAGATGTAGATACAAAAAATTCCAAATAAATCCAAAGTAGAAAATCTAAAATTATAAACAGTTTTGAATTTTGAAAATTTGAATTTGCGATTTGTTTATTATTTGTAATTTTGAATTTATGATTTTGATTTTTAGTTTAATTGTAATTTTTATTTTACAGTTATTTTTAATATATTTTTTTAGTTTTAATTTGTAATTATGGAATTATCACTACACAATTTAAAAGGAACAAATAAAAAAAAGAAAAGGGTTGGGCGAGGCAATGCTTCTGGGCATGGAACTTATAGCACACGTGGTATAAAAGGACAACGATCTCGTTCTGGCGGGAAAGGCGGATTAAAACGGCTTGGATTAAGACAAGTGCTTTTAGCGACTCCTAAGAAAAAAGGGTTTAAGTCGGTTAAGCTAAAAAATCAAGTTGTTAATTTATCTAATTTAAATAAGTTTTTTAAAGATGGCGGAGATGTTAATCCAACGACATTATTAAAAGCAAAATTGATTAATAGTATAAAATCTCCAATTAAAATTTTAGGTGATGGAGAATTGAGGTTAAAAAAATTAAAATTTAATAATGTAAAAATAAGCGAAAGCGCGCGAAATAAAATTATAGCCGCAAAATAGATATGAAAAAACTTATACAAATTTGGAAAATCAAAGAATTAAGGAAGAATATTCTGTTCGTGTTTGCTATGCTTGTTGTTTTTAGAATTGCCGCCAGTATCCCGATTGCTGGCGTTAATATAGAGGCGCTAAAAGATTATTTTTCAGGAAATCAAATTTTAGGATTGCTGAATATTTTTTCTGGTGGCGGAATGAGCAATTTTTCTTTAGTAATGCTTGGGATAGGTCCGTATATTACGGCTTCTATTATTTTTCAACTTCTAACAATGATCGTGCCGCGTTTGGAAGAGATGAATAAAGATGAGCAAGGAAGGCAGAAAATAAATCAATATACACGAATATCAACTGTTCCGTTGGCGGCGTTGCAGGGATATGGGATGATCACATTATTTCAAAAAACCGCTAAAATTCCTATTTTTACGGATCTAAATGTTTGGAAATATTTTACTATGATTACTATAATCACAGCTGGAACAATGTTTTTAGTTTGGCTGGGCGAACTTATTTCTGAGAGAAAAATCGGCAATGGAATCTCAATTTTAATTTTTGCTGGCATAGTGTCGGGCATACCAACAGCTGTATCGCAGACTATTTTTACTTTTAACCCTGCGCAGATAACAAGCCTAATAACTTTTGCCGTAATAGCTTTAATCACAACCTTTGCGATTGTTTTCATCACAGAAGGTCAGAGGAATATTCCAATTTCTTATGCGAAACAGGTGAGGGGGATGAAAATGTATGGCGGAATGAATACATATTTGCCGTTGAAAGTAAATCAAGCTGGAATGATCCCGATTATTTTTGCTATCGCTATTATAACTTTTCCACCAATAGTCGCGCAATTTTTTCTTCGTTTCCAAAGCGGATTTATTTCAGGCGTTGCGCAGTTTGTTATAGACGCTTTTAACAGTCAAATTTTTTATGGCGTGATCTATTTTGTTTTGGTGGTTGCGTTTACTTATTTTTATACTTCTATTATTTTTCATCCGCAGCAAATAGCTGATAATTTAAAAAAGCAGGGCGCTTTTATTCCTGGAATTCGTCCGGGACAGATGACCGAAGCTTATTTAGCTAAAACAGTGAGCAGAATTGTTTTTACAGGAGCGATGTTTTTGGGTATTGTGGCGATTTTGCCGCTAATTTTACAAGCGGCGACAGGAACAAGAACTTTGGCAATAAGCGGGGCAAGTTTATTGATTGTCGTCGGCGTTGTTATTGAGTCAATAAAACAGATTGAATCTCAAATGACAATGAGAGACTATGAGGGGTTTTAATGATGAATTTATCATACTTTCCCAACATACTTTCCCAACATACTTTCCCAACATACTTTCCCAACATACTTTCCCAACATACTTTCCCAACATACTTTCCCAACATACTTTCCCAACATACTTTCCCAACAT
>JAYEJQ010000010.1:0-26808 GCA_034660735.1 Patescibacteria group bacterium
AGTGCCGATCGCGTCTTCAAACATATCCGGCAAACCATCGCCATCGCTGTCAGCGCCTGTTAAATTATTTGAACCAATTTGTATCTTTTCTAAATTTGCGTTAGTAATCCCTATCCCCTGATCCCGCATTACTGAAAATGCGTCAGCGGGACGACCAAGGTAAGACACTGTCTTAGTGTTTGAATTAATATAATACGCTTCGCCATTATCTTCTACTTTAAGTATAATTTTACCTTTAAGGCGATCTGCCATAGCGCTTCCGTGAATTTTATTTTTCGCTTGAATATATTTTTGATCGTCTTCATAGCTTTTAGCCAATGGCTTTAACAAATAACTGTCAATTTTATTTTTTATCTCTTTGCCTGCAATTTCTTCTGAAGCAAACCCTAAAACATATTCATCACCGATAATAATTAACGGAACGCCTGCTGAACTAATTTGATGTTTAGCAACTGCTTGCTGATATAGCTTATTATTATCTTCATTGTTATAAACTTCATAACTGTTTATTTTTAAATAAGAATGTGAATATTCTAATTTATCCAAGAATGATTTTGCTTTATCGCAATGCGGACAATTTTCTCCAATAAAAAGATCAACTTCAAATTTCACAGCTTCTTCTGAATTCTGCCCGTTAATTAAATACAAATCTTCATCCATTTCAACTTTAGCAAAATCCCTGCGTATTTTTGTTAAAAAATATTCTTTGTCTCCTATTATCTCTTTGAGCCCTTCTAAATTACCATCATAAACTTCTTCTTCCATTTTTATTAATTTTTCAGCATTTATACTTTCCGCATATTCGTTGCTAAATCCCGGAGCCTTCATTTGGTTATCCGTTAAAATATACAATAATATTTCATTTGTTTTTGAAGATTCACTTGGATCTTCTGGCACCCTTGTGGACATTTGGGATATTTTTAATGGGTAGACAATGGAATTACTGGAAAAACTGATTTTGATCGGTTCAATATAATCACTATATTTACCAATTTTATCAGAATTTAATTCTGAAAAAATTTCATTTATTTTTCCTTCAACTTCATTTTTAGCATCAATCCAATCTTCATCAGTTCTTATATCTAAAGCTTCTTTAATTTCATTGAATCCTTCTATTGAATTTTTGCGTTCAATATCGTTTGATTCACTTGGAACTAATATCATTAATATCGGTAATGATTTTTGGAATTGTTCAAAATTATTATTTTTAAAAGAATTTGTATAATAATCTGCAAATTTTTCGGAAAAATTTTCTTGGTTCACATCGCTGTCAATTTTTTTAAATTCTTCAACAGCTTGTTTAATTTTACTTTCTAGGTCAATTCTCACTGCCGTAAAATACCATTCTTTTTGAACATACCAATCAAGTAATTCTTTTGCTTCTTGATTTACTTTATAATCATTATTATTTAACCAATCAAACAAACCGTCAGTTCCTGACGCGGACAATACTGTTATTTCATAAATGCCGATATTTTTTTGGCTATGAACAACAACATTTGATTCTCCTGCTACCAAATCCTTATTGCCTTCTGCATCATTAAAATAATTTCGCATTTCTTCTCCTGTCACTATTGATAATTCCGTAAAAATATCTTTTGGGGCTTTGCTCGCTTTAGGATAGCTTGGCGTTGGTATTACCCAAACAAATTCATTAGTCTCTCCTTCATAATTAACTTTTAAATATAAATCTTCTTCACCGTTTTTATAAACGATTAAAGATGTTTGCGACGGTTCATAAATATCTTTATAATCCCATTGATAAGGAATCATTCCGCCGTCAGCTTTTAATTGCAATGGCTGGCAGATAAAAATTACTGCCAGCATTAAAATTGTTGTTTTGTAAATTGTTTTTCCCATAAATTTTAATTATTTAAATTATTTTTTATTAAATTCTATTCCGCGCGCGCCATTGCTTTAGCAGGTTCCATATATTTTACATTTTCAACAGGAATAAATCCTAAATCGCTTAATCGTCTTTTTACGCTTGCCGTTGACTGCGACTCAGCCACTTTTTTCTTTAATAATTTATTGCTATCCTGTAATTCAACAATCCTATTTTTTAAACTATTAATTTTATAAATAGAAACGGATGATTCGCTTATTTGCGCGACATAAAAAAATATAAAATTTATTAACAATATTAACACCGTTGCTCTTAACATTAAAGAAAATTTTTTCTTGCTCCCTATCCTATTTTTTAATTTTAAAAATTTAACCATATTTTTTAAATTTTTTCAATAACTCTTAATTTAGCGCTACGAGCGCGAGGATTTTCCCTGATCTTTTGATATTCAACTTTAATCACTTTTTTATTGATTATTTTTATCAACCCAGTTTTTTCAACAGAAACTCCGTCCGCGTTGGCGAACGGAATTCTGCCTGCGCGACAAGTATGATTATTTAATGCTATGCTTTTAAAAAAATATTTAACAATCCTATCTTCCAAAGAATGAAAAGTTATAACCGCCAATCTCCCTCCTGAAGACAAAGAATTAACTGCTTGTGGCAAAAAATTTTTAATATTTTCCAATTCATTATTAACCGCTATTCTCAGCGCTTGAAAAACTTTAGTTGCAGGGCTTATTTTTCCGCGGCGATGTTTTACTTTTTCAATAATACTCACTAGTTGCAAAGTTGTTTTAATTCTATTTTTTTTCCGTTCTTCAATAATCCGCGAAGCGATTTTACTAGCCATCCACTCTTCTCCATATTCCCTAAAAATCGTTTCCAACTCTTTCGAACTCCATTGATTTATGATTTCCTCAGCCGTTAAACTTTTCTGACATCCGACATCCGACCTCCGACCTCCGACATCCGACATCCGACCTCCGACATCCGACATCCGACCTCCGACATCCGACCTCCGACCTCCGAACCTCATATCAAGTGGTCCTTCTCTTAAAAAACTAAACCCCTTACTTCCATCTTCTATCTGATCTGACGAAAAACCGAAGTCAACTATTATTCCATTAACAGAACTAAAATTGTGTTCACTGATAATTTTTTCCAAATTTACAAAATTATCATTAACTAAAACCAAATTTTCCCTTAATTCTTGATTTTTAATTCTTAATTCATAATTTTTAATCGCTTCTTTATCTAAATCTATTGCTAAAACTTTACCATCAGGAACAACTCTTTCTAATATCGCATTCGTATGCCCGCCGCCACCCAAAGTGCAGTCTATAAAATTCTGCCCTTTTTGCGGATTTAAATATTCCAAAACTTCCTTTAATAAAACTGGCTTATGCAAAGTATCCATTTTGATTTATTTATTTCTATCTTTTTTCTTTTTAATCCAATTTACTATTTTTTCACCTAACGCCCATATAAGAATAATCAATCCAATTATTTCTAACCATGGCAATAATTCAAGAAAAACAACAGTAAAATTTGGGAATCTACTATAAAACGAAACTCTACAATATGGAGTTGGCTCGCAAATTAATGCCATCATAGTAATATTTATTATTATTTGCCCAATAAATAAACTAACCAGAAATATTAATCCGATAATCAATTTTTTATTATTTTTAAAAATTTTCATTTCATTATCACATTGTCACCATGAATTTATTTCAGGTTCTCAAAATGACTAAACTCCCATCTCTCCCAGCGCTTCCGCTATTTTTCCGCTTTTCTTTTCAGTATTTGATTTATCTATAAAATGAAGGCTGAAAAAAAACTTTCGGATCAGCTCCTGAAACTATAGAAACCTCTCCTGAATCTATTTTGTATACAAAATTTTTATCTTTTGCATATTCATTCATAGTTTTGAAAGTTGTTGGATCGGCGCCTATGACTTTCTTGCCAGCATAATATACAAAAAATTTATCTCTCGCATAATTTTTAATATAATCAACATGATATATGCTTTCAAAAGTAACTAAATCAGCGCCTATGACTTTTTCGTGCCTATAATATACATAATTTTTGTCTTTTGAATAGCTATAATTTATAATTTCAAAAGTTGCTGGATCGGCGCCTATGATTTTTTCGTGCTTGTATTCGTCTTTATATATATAATATACATAATTTTTATCTTTCGTATAATTATGAATATAACTATGATATATAGTTTTAAATGTAACTGGATCAGCGCCTATAATCTTTTCGTGCTTATAATACACATAATTTTTGTCTTTCGCGTAATTTTCATTATATATAACTTCAAAGGTTAATGGATCAGCGCCTATAATCTTTTCGTGTTCAAAATAGACATAATTTTTATCTTTTGAATAGTTCTCGTCTAAAATTTTAAAACTTTTTGTATCTGAAAATATTCTATTTTTATAATATATATAATTTTTATCCTTAAAAAGAGTATATGTATAATTTTTATCCTCGAAGTAAGTCTCTCGAAATTTTATAAAACTCTTAACGTCAACCCCTTTAAGTAATTTAAAATCAACATAAACTGTTTGATTGTCAATAATATAACCATCAAATATATTGAGTTTTGCGGAATCAATACAAAATGTTTTTGGATTGGCGCCTTCCAACTTTTTATCTTCGTAATAAATATTATTTTTATCTTTTGCAAATCCTATAAGATATTCGTCTGGTATTTCAAAAGTTGCTGAATCAGCTCCTTTTATTTTTACATAAGATCCGTAATATAAAAAATAGACATTATTTTTATCTTTTGCATAATTATTATTATTTTTAAATGTTTCAAATGTTTTTGAATCAGCTCCTTTTAACTTTCCAGACTCAGAATAAACATTATTTTTGTCTTTCATATAATTTTTATTGTCCTTAGGTACTCTTAATGTTTTCGGGTCAGAATTTTCTATTTTTTCTCCAAAATAATAAACATTGTTTTTATCTACTGCTACTGCCACAAAAACCCTGTCTTTTATTATTCTAAAAGTTTTTATATGCGCATCTTCAACTTTTGAGCGCTTCCATCCATGTCCCATACTATTATAAATAGCAAAATAAATAAAATTATCGTCTTTATTATAATAATAATAACATTCCGTAGTGTTTTTATCTTCCCCATTTCTTAACTTAATTAATTTTACTGAATCCATCCGAATTTCATCTTTATTATTTTTATTATCTTTCAATAATAAAAATAATCCTCCGCTCCCTATAATAATTATAAAAAATGAGATGAATAGAATAATTGCAACCCAAAATTTATTTAATTTCATAAATTTATTTTTATAAAACTTTAAATATCATGGTCTGTCTTGCTAAATAATATTTAATTAACAGTAAGCACATATCCTGAACTAAATTCAGAATGACAAAATATTTAATATAAAAAACTAACACTACTCGTTATTTTACAATTTCTCAAAATGACTAAACTCCCATCTCTCCCAGCGCTTCCGCTATTTTTCCGCTTTTCTTTTCAGTATTTAATTTATATTTATTCCAAATAGTTTCGTCCCAAATTTCCAAACGGTTATAAAGCCCTGCCACAATTATTCTTTTTTTAATATTGGCGAATCTACGCAAATAATCCGGCAAAACAACCCTTCCATTTTTATCAATTTTAACATCCATCGCGCCAGCAAGCATTAAACGCCCTATTGCGCGACTATCAGATTTTGAAAATGGCAACGCTGACAATTTACCTGCTAATTTCTCCCATTCTTCTTTTGTGTATAAAAACAGGCAATTATCCAACCCCCTCGTTACAACTGCTCCTCTTTTTAATTCAACGCGAAATTTAACAGGAATTGCCAATCTCCCCTTTTCATCTATATTATGCTGATATTCGCCAATAAACATAATTATATTTATTAAATTAACTTTCCCACATTTATCCACATTCTACCACTTAATAACTATTATAACCCACTTTAAATGAATGTCAATTAAAGTTATCCACAACAACAAAATAATTATTCCTTGTTTAAAAAACTATATTATTGTAAAATACAAATATTATAATAAATTCATTATGAAATTTTTAATCAATATAATTATAGTTAGAAAAATATCGGCATTTTTATTGTTAGCGCTATCTTCTTTGATTATTTTTTTATTGACTGTTCTGTCTCTCAGCCATATTTTTTATTTTAATATAGATTATGTCGTTCTTTTTAATTCTATTGTTAGCTTGTTTGTCGCCATTGTATTCTTTGCTTCTGTAAAAACATTTTTTCAAAAAATTTTAAATAAATATTTTTTCTCACAATTACATAGTAAAGAAAAAATTTTAAATGATCTTATCCAAAAAATTCCAAAGGTTTTAAATACTGAACAACTTCTTGATTTAATTATCTGCTCAAGCCGAGACGCAATGCAATTAAAAAAAATAAGCTTGTGGCTAACCAATGTGAGCGATAATAAATTTAAACAAATGATGTCGGTTGGATTTCATGAAAAAAATATCTTGAACTTAATAAAAAATAGACTGCTGCTACGTTACTTTTCTAAAATCCGCCAGCCGATTATTTTGTCAAAATTAAAAACAATGATCAATAACTTATCTGATGACAGAATAAAAATAGGGCTATTAAAAATAATGGACGAAATGAAAAGAAAAAAAATAGAAATAATCCTGCCTTTAATTATAAGAAAAAAAATAATCGGCGTTTTAATTATAGGCAAAAAAAATGGTTATAAAGATTATAATAAGCAAGATATAATAATTTTAAAAACTATAGCGAGCCAATCGGCAATAGCCATTGAAAACGCGTTGCTTTACGAGCAAACGCAAAAATTCAACAAAACTATGCAGGCAGAGATTAAGAGAGCCACAAATCGCCTGCAAAAAGCCAATAAACAACTAAGAAAATTCGACAAGGCTAAATCAGAATTTATATCCATAGCTTCCCATCAATTAAGAACACCGCTATCTATAATCAAAGGCTATATATCCTTAATTTCAGATGGAACTTATGGAAAATTAAATAAAAAACTTGCCGTTCCTATAAATCAAGTTTACAAAAGCAACCAGCGAATGATTGATTTAATTGACGACTTATTGGATATAACGCGCATTGAAAGCAATAAAATTATTTTTAATTTTAAAAAAATAAAATTAGAAAATTTAGCTAAGCAGACAATAGCTGAATTTCAGCCAATAGCGCAGGAAAAAAAATTGCGCTTAAAATTTAAATGTGAACAAAATATTCCAGCGGTTAAAATGGATAAAGTTAAAATAAAAGAGGTTCTAACTAATTTATTGGATAACGCGATTAAATATACTAACCAAGGATCTATAAATATAAATTTAAAATCAATAAAAAACAAAAGAGGAGGTTTTATAGTTTTATCAATAATAGATACTGGTTCTGGGATATATAAAGAAGATCTGCCGTTTATTTTTCAAAAATTCTCTAGAGGAAATAAAAATTCTTTGATTCATACAGAAGGCATTGGGCTAGGGCTGTATGTATGCAAAAAAATAATTGAGGCACATAAAGGAAAAATCGGCGTAAAAAGCGCTGGTAAAAACAAAGGGTCTGAATTTTTCATAAAATTGCCAATTTAATGCTTGCGATTTTTTTTAAGACGATTATAATAAATAAATAATTTTAAAATCGTTTTATGCAAAAAGAATTTCCTAAAACATACAATCCGAAAGAGGTTGAAGATAAAATTTACGCGACTTGGGAAAAGTCTGGTTTTTTTAATCCTGACAATCTGCAAACAAAAAATATAAAAAAAGATAAAAACGGAAAAGAAAAAACTTATACGATTATTCTTCCTCCGCCAAACATTACTGATAAATTACACTTGGGGCATTCTTCTATCTTAGCAACCCAAGATTTATTAATTCGTTATTATAGAATGAAGGGATATCGCGCGCTTTGGCTGCCTGGCACGGATCACGCTGGAATTGCTACGCAAAATGTTGTTGAAAAAAAATTATTAAAAGAAAAAGGATTAACGCGACAAGATTTAGGACGAGAAAAATTTTTAAAAGAAATTTGGAAATTTTTAAGCAAAACTCAATCTGTTATTTTAAAACAAACTAAAAAAATGGGCTCATCCCTTGATTGGTCTCGCGAAACGTTCACTTTAGACGAAGAACGAAAAATAGCTGTTAAAAAAATGTTTATTGATATGTATGAAGCAGGCGCAATTTATCGCGGAGAAAGAATTATTAATTGGTGTCCGCGATGCAAGTCTACTCTCGCGGATGACGAGGTGGAATACAAAAAACAAAAAACAAAATTATATACTTTCAAATACAGCAAAAATTTCCCTTTTACTATTGCCACAACGCGTCCTGAAACAAAACTTGGTGACACAGCAATCGCGGTTAATCCAAATGACCAAAGGTATAAAAAATATATCGGAAAAACTTATGAAACGAATTTTTGCAGTGTAAAATTAAAATTAAAAATTATCGCTGACCGCCATATTGAAATGGACTTTGGAACAGGCGCACTTGGAGTTACTCCAGCGCACTCAATGATTGACTGGCAGATGGCGGAAAAAAATAATTTGAAAATTATTAAAGTTATCGGCGAAGATGGAAAAATTAAAGATAATTTTGGCGAATATTCTGGAAAGACTGTTAAAGATGCGCGCAAGATGATTGTTAAAAAATTAAAAAAAAATAATTTGTTAGAAAAAGAGGAAGAAATAGAAAACAATTTGTCAATTTGCTATAGATGCGACACTGCGATAGAACCGCTACCGTCAAAGCAATGGTTTATTAGTGTTAATAAAAAATTAGATAGATTAGGCGGAAAATCATTAAAGGAAAAAGCGATTAAGGTTGTTAAAAATAAAAAAATAGAATTTATTCCAAACAGATTTGAAAAAAGATATTTTGACTGGATGGAGAATATGCGCGACTGGTGTATTAGCCGTCAAATTTGGTTCGGTCATAGAATTCCAGTATGGTATCAGAGGTCGGAGGTCAGGAATCAAAAATCGGATAAAAAAATAAATTTAATAATGGCACGACACGGTAAAACTGATTGGAACGAAAAAGGAATAATGCAAGGACAATTTGATATTCCTATGAATAAACTCGGCGAAAAGACTACTTTTAAATTAAGAGATAAATTTAAAAATGAAAAGATTGATTTAATAATAACATCTCCGCTAAAACGCGCAAAAAAAACAGCAGAAATTTTAAATGTTAATGGAGTTAAAATAATTGAAGATGACCGATTAAAAGAACATTATTATGGAGAGTTGCAAGGGAAAAAAAGAGCTGATGTCTTAAAAGAAGATCCAAATATAAAAATACTTGAAAAAAATAACGCTACTTTTTGGATGGAAATACCTGGTGGAGAAAGTTATGAAGATGTAAGAAAAAGAGTAAACAATTTTATTGAAGATATGAAAAAAAAATACGCTGGAAAAACAATTTTAGTTGTTTCACATGAAGATCCTCTTGATATGATACATGCAATTCTTAATAATATTTCTAAAATAGACGCTCTTGGAACGTTCACTAATGTAAATGACATTAAAAAATATAAAATATTATGCGCTGAAAAAAAAATTTATGTTGGCGCTGAACCTCCAAAAGAAAATGGTTGGACTCAAGATGAAGATTCTTTAGATACTTGGTTTTCTTCTGGAATGTGGACTTTTTCTACATTAGGATGGCCAAATAGTTTTAAAAATGGAAAAAAGTTAAAAGACTTGGCGAAATTTCATCCAACGCAAGCCTTAGGAACTGGATATGAAATTTTAACACTTTGGGTTTCACGAATGATAATGATGTCTCTATTTGCCGTTAATGAAATTCCTTTTGAGAAAGTTTATTTAAACGGCATGGTTTTAGATGAATATGGGAAAAAAATGAGCAAATCAAAAGGCAACGGCATTGATCCGCTTGATGTGATAGATAAATTCGGCGCTGATGCCGTCCGCCTCTCTTTGCTTATAGGCAATACTCCCGGGAATGATATGCGATTAAGCGAAGAAAAAATTGAAGGTTGTAGAAATTTTATAAATAAATTATGGAATATAAGCAGGTATATTTTACAAAATCAAAAATCAGAAATTAAAGATCAAAAAATCAATTACGATAATTTAACTTTATCAGATAAATGGATTTTAAATAATTTTGATTCAGTAATTGATTTAGAACATACTGCAAAAATAACAAGATCAAAATCATTTACAGAATTTTTAGATCATTATGATTTTTCATTTGCCGCATCTTTTTTGCAAACATTTACTTTGGATTTTTTCGCTGATTGGTATTTAGAAATTAGCAAATTTGAAAAAACTTCAGAAAAAAATAAAATTTTAATTTACATTTTAAAACGACTTTTAATTTTATGGCACCCCTTCATTCCTTTTGCAACAGAAAAAATTTGGGGAAACTTTAATTCAAAAAATCTATTAATGATTGAAAAATGGCCTACTAAAAAATTAAAGATTCCTGTTGATAATTGTTATTTTCATATAATACAAGATATTATTAAATCAATCCGAAACGCCCGTTCGCAATATAAAGTAAAATCATCCCAAAAAATAGACATGGTTATTTACTCTAAAAATAGCAAAAAATTGGATTTGATTAAATCGCAAAAACATTTGATTAAAAATTTGCGGACCGGAATTAATAAATTTAAAATAAAAAAAATAAATGAAAAGAACGAGAATGTTAAAGACGTTATTTATTTAACGGTTAGCGACAGCGATATTGAAATTTATTTAATAGGAATGATTGATAAAAACAAAGAAAAAGAAAATTTACAAAAAGAGATAAATAATCTTGAAAAATATTTGAACCAAATAAAAAACAAATTGGATAACAAAAATTTTATTTCTAAAGCGCCAGCTGAAATTGTCAAAATTGAAAAAAGAAAATATAAAGAAACGGAAAGCAAGTTAAAAAAAATACAGTGTAAATTAAAATAATTATGTTTTTATTTATCAATGCGGCGAAACTAAATAAAATTAAAACGGCGCTGTTTTATGTTGAAAATAACAAAATTAAAATTATCGCCAAAAAAAACTCAAAGATGAAATCAGATAAAATTTTAATCTTAATAGATAAACTATTAAAAGAACAAAAAACAGCCTTAAAAAAAATAAAAGCTGTTTTTACGGTTAATAATGATACGCCGATAACCGCGATAAGAATATCAAAAACAATCGGCAATGCTTTAAGTTTCGCTTTAGAAATTCCTGTTTTTGAAATAAATTTTCAGAAAAATAAAACCGTGAAACTAATGATTGAAAATGGTTTAATGGAAATCAAAAAAATTAAATCCTAAAAAATCTATTTCTTTAATTTATCAACAATTACAATTTTTTTTCCCTCTAAAATATTGTATAAAAATTTATCTGTTATATCCTTTCTATAAAAAAATTCTGCCTTGCTGATTACAGTATAATTAATATTTTTATTAAGCTCTTTCTCAAGTTTTCCTATAATTTTATTTACTATTTTTTTATTTATCTTACCAACTATTAAAATATCCGTCGGCGAATCATCGGAATTGACAAAAAATCCAGTTAAAACAAGATAACTTATGTTTCCGCTTTTGATGATTTTTTCAATCAAATTTTTTCTATTCGTCAGTTGTGATTTTAAAATAAGTGATTTTAATTCATTATAGAGAACAAAATTTGTGTTCACTTTAAAATATTTTCTTTGATGAAAATCTTTTTTGTTTTTTTGATCTAAATCTTTCGCGACTTCAATTAAAATTCCGAAATTTTTTAAATTTTCTATTTCACGCCGTATAGAATTAATCTGCGAACACAAAATTCTTGTTATTTCTCTGATATAATAACTCCTCTCATGATTTATTAAAAAAAAGATTAATAATTGCGTTCTAGTTTTTGAACCAAATAATTGCTCAAGCATAAAATTATAGTTTGTGAATAATTTATTTTATAGTATAATACAAAAAATACTAAATTGCAAAATATGTCTATTAAGTTAATACAATTTATTATTGGAAATCATAGCGGAAAAACAGACTGCCAAATTATTATACCGCGAGAAGAAGACTGCCAAAATAAAATTGGCAGAATATTTTTTATTTCTGAAAACGCGAAAAATCGCAACAATCAAAAGATTTATGATTTTTTTCAGCAAGAGATAAAAAAATATTATGATAATCAAATTCCGCTTAATACTGAAATAGATGAAACAAAGATTGAAAATATTTTTGAAAATTTTTTATATAATCTCAACAACAATATACATAACTTTATTAGGCGGGAAAAACTGACTATAGATTTGAATAAATTTTTAAACAAATTAAATTTATTGATCGGCTTAATATATTATAACGCAAACGACGACAAGCATTGCCTTTACTTCTCTCAAGTTGGAAAATTAGACTCATTATTAATTTATCCTGTTAAAAACGACCAATTTGATATACTACAGATAAAAGAAGAAAAAAAAGACGATGCAAATCAATTTAAAATTTTCTCTAATATTATTAATGGAAAAATAAAAAACAAAAGCGCTTTAATTTTTTGCACAAATAACATTTTAGATTATATTTCGCTAGACAAGATAAAAATAATATCTGAACATAATACCGCTCAAAATATTTCAACAGAAATTAAAAATCTTTTATTAGAAGTAAACGGCGCAAGGATGTTTGCCGGAATAATCATCAAAATAGAAAAAAATATTACAGCGGAAGAAAAAAGCAATGTTGACGTTATTCAGCCAATAACTAAACAGCCTGATATAATTGACAATAGCGCCGATAAAATAAAAAAACCGATTAAAAATTCAACGCCTCCGATAATAAGCGCTTCTCGCGATAAAGTTAAAATCGCTACAAAATTCCATAAACAAAAAATAAGGCTGTTGCAAAAAATTACCAATATTCCATGCCAATTAAAAAATTTACCACATTTAAAAAAAATTCTCTTGGTCGCAATAATTATATTAATAACCCTATTCGCGCAGAATATTTTACGTCTAAAAAATAAAAAAATTGCTGAAAAAAATAACCAATATTACGAAGAATTGCTGTTAGAAATAGAAGAAAAGAAAAATAGATTAGAAGCTAATTTAATCTATAATGATAATGATAAAATGGCTATTTTAATTGAATTGGAAAATTTAATTACAAAACTTCCGAAAAATTCATTGGAACAAAAAACAAAATTAATAAAAATTCAACAGCAAATTAAAGAATTGGATTTTAAATCAAAATTAATAACGGAAATTAAAAAACCAAAACTTTTAACAAATTTTAACAAATTAACAGACTCCGCTATTATTAAAATAATCAATTGGCAGGAAATAATCTATGTGTTAACTATAGATAATAATTTCTTTGCGCTTGATTTAAAAAATTTATCAATTAAAAAAATAGATCATATAAAATTGAATGTTCCTACGGCTATGTCTCAGATAAATATTAAAAACAGTTTAATTATTCTTCATCAAGACAACGTTTTTTCTCAATTACAAACAGAAAAAAATGAATTTAAGCCATTGCTTGTTGAATCTCCTGAGCCAAACGCAGATATTTCAGCTATCTGCGATTATGGAAAAAGGATGTATGCTGTTGATATCGCGAATAACCAAATCTATAAATATTCATACACTGGCGATGAATTTTCTGCCGGACAAAAATGGCTTAAAAATAATGATTTGAATTTAAATAAAGCTGTTTCTATCGCAATTGACGGATCTATTTATATTCTTAATTCCGATAAAACAATTTACAATTTTTTTAAAGGCGAAAAACAAGAATTTCAATTTGAAAATAATAATATTCTGATTTCCGCTGATAAAATTTGGGCTGATATTGACTCGGATTACCTTTATATTTTAGACGCTGAAGGCAAAAAAATAACTGTTTTAAATAAAAAGGGAGAGTTAGTTATACAATACTATTCAGATGAATTTAACGATCTAAAAGATTTTATAGTTAATGAAACTGATAAAAAAATTCATATTCTCTCTGAGAATAAAATTTTTGAGATTAACATAACGCATATTTAAAATTTATAATTCTAAATTGTATCGCAAATAAGTTATTTATTTTGATTAAATTAAAATAATTTTAAATTAAAAGAATAGTAATATAAAAAAACAGAGGCGGACCACGCTTCTGTTTTTTTAATTTTGTAAAATTTACTCTTATTGCTCTCTCATTTTTATATCATAGCAAATTTTTTCTATTTTTCTTAAATTATTCTTTGCTTGATCGTATTTTACTCTTAGGTATCCAGTCAAATCAAATTGTATAATCTCGCCTACAATCTCTTCTATGAATTCCTTAAAATAAAAAACTTTATCAAAATCTCCAGAGATTGCCAAATTGACGCTTTTGCGCGTTAACTCCCCTGTTAAATCGCACAAACCGCCGATATAACTTTCATAATTTATCTCTATATCTTTTATCTTGCTTAATTTTTTTCCTGTTAGAACTAAACTAAAAAATTTTGCTTCAATAAATTCTTCCTGCGCGGCTTTTAATGATCCTTCCTGTAATAAAGACACATTTTTTTCAATAAAACGTTTCTGAATATTATCCAAGCAATCTTCGGCTTTTTTAACGTGGATATCGCCCTGCTTAAAATCATCGCGATGAAAAGCGAATATCGCGCGCTTGGACAAAGACAAAATCTCGCCGCTTTCCTTAATCAACATACGGCGCGATTTAATAAAACCGCTATGCTTTTCTTTTAAATATTTTATTAAATCTTTATTCAACATTTACTCTATTTTAAAGTTGCTGACGCGCCAGCTTCTTCTAATTTCTTTTTAATCTCTTCGGCTTCTTCTTTCGCAACGCCCTCTTTAATGACTTTCGGCGCCGCGTCAACCAAATCTTTAGCGTCTTTCAAGCCGACTTCTGTAATCTCGCGGACTACTTTAATAACTGCAATCTTTTTGTCGCCAGCAGATGTAATTTCAATATCAAAAGAAGATTTCTCTTCAGCCGCTCCATCTCCTTCGGCTCCTGCCGCTGGAACTCCAGCGCCTGCCATCATTACTGGGGCTGCCGCTGATACTCCAAATTTATCCTCTAAAATTTTCACTAATTCCGACAAATCCAAAACACTCATTTTTTCAATCTCTTCCACTAATTTTTTAAACTTTTCAGGAACTTTTACTTCCTTTTTTTCGTCTTTTGCCTCTTCCGCGGATGCGTCAGTGGCAACTTTTTTTTCTTCAGCCATAAATTTATTTTATTAGTATTCAATAATCAGTTATAACTAATTATTGAAAACTATTATTTATTATTTAATTATTTTAAATTATTAAATTATTGAATGTCATCCTGAATTTATTTCAGGATAACATTATGTGGATTCAGGATGATAAAAATTAGTAATTAACTCTTTTGCTCTCTAATTGAATTTAAAACTTGAACAAAACCTCTTATATTTCCATTAAGAGTATTGACTAATCCGCTTAGTGGAGAATTGATGCTTCCGACCAATTTAGCGTAAAGCTCCTCTTTGGATGGGATACTGATTAATTTATTTACGTTGTTTAAATCTATAATTTTATTTTCTAAAATTCCGCCCTTAATATTCAACTTTTTGCACTTTTTAGAAAATTGTCCGACAATTTTTGCCGCTGTAATTTCATCATCATAAGAAAATACCACTGCGATCTCGTCGTTAAAAATTTCTTCGTCAGCATCTTTTAATCCTGCCTTGTTTAAAGCCAACCGTAATAAAGTTTTTTTACTCACTAAACATTCAGAACCGCTATCTCTGCATAATTTTCTTAAACTCTCTATATCTTTGACTTTTAATCCGATAAAACTCGTAAAGACAGCGCCTTTTGCGTCGTTTAATTTATCAGTTAGAGAATTAAGAATTTCATCTTTCTGTTTTTTACTTTTAGGCATAAATTTTGATTTTAAAAAATAAAAAATCTGTAGAGACTAACCACAGACAAAAATAATTTATGAACTTACCTCGATAGGATATTAAGCCGTTTTACGGCGCCTATTGTCTGCGGTTATTTAACTTGTTTTCAATATAACAAAAAAATAAAATATGTCAATAGTTCGTCTCTTAACTATTTTTGTCATTTTGAACTGAGCAACGGTCTATATATTTATCTGGATAAACTCAGTGAAAAATCGCTTAAACAATACTATAAATAAAAAGTAATGTTTAAGCGATTTTTCGCCTATCGGCTCAAAATGACAAAAAAACATTTCGTAACTCAAAGTAATTTATGCAAAAAAAATACTTATTTAAATAGGTATTTAAATAAGTATTTCGCGTATAATTTTAAAAAGCAAATCCGCAGAGTAATTTTTTATCTTGTTTTAAAATATATAAAAATATCAATCCCCCAAAATGCTGAATTGATAAAATTTAAATTTAATTTTTTCGTTTTAAAAAATGGAAAAGTGGTTAGGGGTGAATGCTCTTTGCATTTATTGTTTTGTTTTTTGGCATATATCTGCTTTACCCTGCTAAATGCAATATGTCCTATAACTCCGTAAGAAAAAGTTATAAATCCAAAATATATGAAGTCTGGGTTGTATTTTATAGAAAATATTGAAAAGATAGTCACGAAAACCACTATCCATAAATACCAGCTAATTTCATTAAAATTTACATGTACATTGTTTAGTATACTTTTGAAATTACTTTGAATTACAAAATATAAAGAATACTTTTATTATCAAGTGCAACAATGTCATCCTGCCCCGCTGCTCGCGAGCGGCGGGGTCAGGATCTGTGTATGCTGTTCGCTATATTATGATTAAAATTGATATAGCTTTAAGCATCACAACTTATCTTTCCGAGTAATACTTTAGTTATTAATAATGACAGATTCTGAAATGAATTCAGAATGACATATTTTTTATATTTCGTAATTTATAAAAATTAATAAGTTAAATAATATAATTATTTCATATAACTGGTTTTTATGCGAACTTTTTATTTGGATAATATGCTTAATTTGCGTATTATGCGAAAAATATTTTTTTAAACTTTCTTATAAATTTTCAACTTGTCATCCCGAATTTATTTCGGGATCTGTCACTACTATTCGCTATATTATAATTAAAATTAAAAAAACTTTAAATTTTATAGTTGATTTTGTCGAGTAATATTTAGTTTGGCAACAAGCGCAGACCCCGTAGTAACTACGGGGTAACAATTTTTTGTATTTCGTAATTCACAAAAATTAGTGTTAGTTAATAACTAAAATTTGTATATTATGCGAATAAAAAATATTTTTAAAGCGTATAAATTTATTTATTCAATAGTTTCTTTTATCACCTTTAAATAAATATCCAACAAACAATTAACAGTCTTACAGATAATTGAACAATAATCTTTTAAGTTATTATATTATTTTTTTTACTATTTTCTAAATTTCTCGGCTTGCTTTTCAGCAAAATCACCAATCACAGGCAATTTAAACTTTTCTCCTAAATACGCTTTATACATTAAAAACAAACCGATAATTATATCTTAGCATACTGTCTAAATTTTGGGGTAAGACTTACTCCAAATTAATGTTTTCCTGTTCAGCACGATTTCAATTGACTTTATTACCCAATTTATTGTTTATCTTCTTCTTTCTCTTATCTTACAATAGTTTTCACATAACTCTCTTTGTGTTTCATTTCTTGGATACATAAAGAGAGTCCTAGATATAATGATTTCTGAACTTAATTGGTTACAAACATCAAAACAAGAAGGTCTTGAATTAGCAAAGTATGAATAACATACGGCTTTATGGAATTGGTTCAATGAATCACATGAAGTTAAATCAGAATCTTCCCTATTTGGATTGAATGCTTTTTCTTCAGCCTTTGTTCTCTCATCTATTTCAATGCATTCTTTTTTAATATTATCATCTTCAATTGTATCACATTCAAAATTAATTGGAAATTTTCTTTTATCTATATCTATTCTACTTATTATATCAGAATAACATCCCTGTCTTTCTGAATGTCCACTCATTTTCATACAGAATTTCCATTTTTTCTCTTCAGATATACTTTTATTAAAAGTAATAGCATCTGATGAATAAAAACAACACCTTTCATAAGTACGCATACTTTCATTATTATAGTTAACCAGCTTTTCTTTTTCTATCCATTCTGTAGATTTTAATTTGTCACAAAAAGTTGGATCTATATTATTTATTGCTAAGGTATATGTCTCATAAAATTCTCCTGAGTTATCATGGCTTTTTTCTTCCTCAATTTCCTCTAAATGCTCAATATGTAATATATACAGAAAAGGTATAGAAATTAATAAAAAACAAAATATTGTTGTTAAGAAAATTTCTATTTGATTCTGTTGTGTTGAGTCAAATTTTTTAAAAATAAAATAGGTTGCAATTGGTACAAAAAATAATGTAAAAATAAACCAAATTAGAAGTACTAATAAACCCGCTCCAATTGCCATCATGCTACCACCACCTATAAAAGATAGAGACATAAAGAAAGTTGCCCCAGAAACAATGGCTAAAATAATTCCAGTGATTATAATCTTTTTCCAGTCCATATATTAATTGTAAATTATTAATAAATATCTATTTGTTGATTTTAGGCAAATTATGCGACAAATCTATTAAAACTTTAAAACAATCCGACGATTTTGCTCCATAAATTTACAAAAATATATCTAAATTTAGAAATATCATGAAAAGTTACAGCAACAAACAGAAGCATTAGACAAGCGAATCCGATAGTGTTAATTCTGTTTTCAATCCTTTGGCTGATAGCAGACCCGCGAATTTTTTCAATAAGCAAAAAAACCATTCGCCCGCCATCTAATGCTGGAATAGGCAAAAAATTGATAATCGCTAAATTTAAAGAAATTAGCGCTGTGAATTGCAAAATATAAACAAAGCCCATTCTTACAACTTGTCCAGTGAGAACAGCGATTCCAATAGGTCCCGCAACATCAACTTGAACATCTCTGCCAAAAATAAAATCCCTTAATAATTCAAAAAAAGTAACGAGAATTAATTTGCCTAACTTTAACGTTGAGGCAAAACCCATATAAACAGCTTTATGCAGCGGATAAGAAATAATCCCTATTTTCACAAGCCCGACACCTATAACAGCTCTGTCTTTTATCTCGTTCGTCTTTTGCGGAACAATCTGTTTAGAAATTTCCTCGTCGCCTCTTGTTAATATTATATCCAACTCCTGCCCTTCTTTGCTTGCTATAAAATCACTCGCCTCTTCCACGCTTTCAAATTTTACCCCTTCAATACTTGTTAAATAATCGCCCATCTGAATGCCAGCTTTTTTTGCTGGAGAATTATCAGCGATTTCTGAAATAATAATCTGCCTGCCTTTTATATATAAAGACTTATCTTCCTCGTCCGTAATCTCCTGCGGCAATCCGATCATAAAACCGACCGATAGCAAAACGACGCACAATAAAAAATTCATCGTAACGCCAGCACTTAAAATTGAAGCTCTCTGCCAAATTTTCTTGCTAGCAAAACTGTCTTGCTCATTTCGCCCATCGCCGTCCTCGCCTTTAATATTGCAAAATCCTCCGAGCGGAAGCCAATTCATAGAATATATTGTTTTAGGAACATCTTTCACTTCCTTGCTTCCAATAACCTTTTTCCACTTCCCATTTTTGTCTTTATAAAATCCGAATATTCTCGGCGGCAATCCTATCCCGAACTCATCAACTTTAACGCCGAATTTGCGCGCGACTAAAAAATGTCCCAACTCATGGACGAAAATCAATAATCCTAAAATAAGGATAAAAGCTATCAATGTTGTTAACATAAAAAAAATTAATTATTAATTTAAATTAAATAATCTATATTAAATTTTAACATATTATCTTAAGTAATCAAGACCTTCTTATGGAATATATTATTTTACTAATATCTTGCTTAGAAATTCCACCTATTAAATATAAAAAATAAAAATAAAAAACAGCGGACGTTGGAATTAGAATCATCCAATTGATAAATTGTTTAGCGAAAAAAACTCCTGCCGCCATTATGCTAACAGTAATAATATGCTGAACAAATTTTGTGATCAGTAATTTTTTGTTAAATTTAACTATTTTATTCGCTTGATATAACCCAAAAATAAACATTAAAAATTGGCTGGCGATTGAAGCTGTTGCGGCGCCTATTAAATAAAATTTTGGAATTAAAATAAAATTCAATGCCACATTTACAGCCATTGCTATGCCCATATTAGCAGTATTCATTTTTTGCCTATTAGAAGCATTAAGCAAAGAACCGATCGGGTAATAAAGAAAAACAAAAATTAAAGATACCATTAAAAGCTGCAGCGGCATAATAGAATTTTCAAACTTATTTCCATAAAAAAATAGAATAATCTCCCGACCTAAAGCTATAGCTCCAAAAGAGATGGGAAAAATAATAAACATTAAATAAATAATGGATTTTTCTGAAATCTCTTTTAATTTCTCTTTTGAATGCTCAAAATAACTGCTCATTGCGGGATATATAGCCGCGATAAATGCGGCTGGTATAAACTGTAAAGAAAATGTGAGCCGATTTGCCACACCATACCATCCAGTATAAGCATCTCCAATTAATTTTGAAATAAGCACTATATCAATATGAGTATATACTCTATTAAAAATTCCAGCTAATAAAAAAGGTAGCGCGGACATTGCTAAATACTTAAAAAACTTTTTATCTGAAATAAATTTTATTCTTATTTTCGTAATTTTTATAGCCCAATATCCTGAATAGATAAAATTCGCGAAACTTGCGATTGCTAAACACGCAATCAGCATTCCAACTGATTTGGTTGTCAAAAGAACCATAACGCCTAAACTCACTGTTAAAATTTGATAACCTATCACACCAAAAGATTCATATTTTAAAATCTGCCGCGACCGCAGCAAAGCGTAAAAATTAAGCGTGAAAGAGTCAAACAACATTACTATGCTGGCAATATAAATTAAACTCCTCGTATAAAAATCAAATCCTAAAATATTAGTTATAATCCAAACCGCGAATAATGTTACAAAAGAAAAGAAAAATTTTAATGTTAAAACAGCGTTAATATACTTATTCGCCTTATCTTTATACTTTGCTGTTTCTCTAATTAAAATCGGATTCAGTCCTGCGTCAATAAAAATAGAAAAAATTGTAGTAAAAGACAGCGCGAAAAAATACTTTCCGAGCATCTCTGTCCCTATATTGCGAGCGATTATCGGAATGTATAAAAAAACCAAAATTTTTTGGATTATAAAAGCGAGTGTTAAATAGCTTGTATTGCGCGCGATTGCCATAAAATTAACTATGTCACCCTGAATTTATTTCAGGGTCTATATTTATGGTTTACTATATTATGATTAAAATTAACAAAATATAAATTTAAGATTGATAAAACTTTAAATATCATAGTCTGTTTTGTCGAGTAATATTCAGTTAACAGCAAACACAGACCCCGTAGTAACTACGGGGTAACAATATTTTACGTTTCGTAATTCAAAGTAATATAAAAAACTATCATAGTTTATTATTTTATAATAATCTTATCAAAAATCTAACTATTTTTTCCACTGGTTTTTTTGGAGAGCGCATATTCGTGTCTATTTCGCAATCTGAAACTTCTTGATAAAAAGCTATTCTTTTTTTAATCATCTCTTTTATCTTTTTTATTTTCTCTTTATCGCTTCCGTCTAACAGCGGTCTGCTTTTATCGTTTTTTAATCGCGCTGCAATAATTTCAGCCTTCGCCTCTAAAAAAATAACAGTTGAAAATTTTTTTAATAGTTCCCTATTTTCTTTTTTTAAAATAACACCGCCGCCACAAGCTATAACCGCTGTCTTATTTTTCAACACAGACTTTAATGCGTCTTTTTCCATTTTTCTAAAACGCGCTTCCCCGTGTTTCGCAAAAATTTCAGTTATTGATGATTTTGCGCGCTTCTCAATTTCAGCATCTAAATCAATGAAATTTCTGTTTAATTTTTCCGCTAAAACTTTTCCAACAGTTGTTTTCCCTGACCCCATAAATCCAACCAATGTTATATTAGGCAAAAGCCTGTTTCTAACAACATCTGCCATAGCAGACGCATCTGCTTTTCTTTCAGTCCAAATATTAAAAGATTCAGCGCCTTGATAAGCAAGCATTTTGTATCCTAAAACTGTCTTGCTCCCCGCGGCTTCCGCGTCTTTTATCAGCCGCGTTTTTATCGGAGTGTAAACAATATCAAAAATAACTAAATTCTTTTTCAAATATTCTTTCGGAACAAGCGTTTCATCCGAATTCATTCCAACTGGAGAACAATTTATTAAAATATCCGCTTTTTCTAATTCTATTTTTAAATTTTTATTATTTAATTTTAAGGTCTCACCGATATTTTCTCCTTCTGATTTATATCGCGCTAAAATAATCAAATCCGCTTTTTCCTGTTTTAAAGTAAAATAGATCGCACGCGCCGCGCCGCCAGAACCTAAAATAACGACTCTTTTATTTTTTATATTTTTTACTTTTTCGCGCAAAGATTTTAGCGCTCCATATCCGTCAGTATTATAACCGACTAATTCGCCGCCATAATTTTTAACTGTATTTATAGCCCCAATCTTTTCAGCTAAAATGTCTATTTTGTCTAAATATTTCATCACTTCAACTTTATGCGGAATTGTTACGTTAATTCCTGATATTCCGCGCGCGGCAATTGTCGCCATATAATTTTTTAAATTCTTCACGAAAACAGCTGAATATCTCGCGTTGATTTTTAAAGATTGAAAATTAGCCGAATGCATCGCTGGACTCATTGAGTGGCTTATCGGATTTCCGATCACGCCGTATAATTTTATTTTTTTAGCCTGTTTTAAACTTATCTGCCCTGTAGCTGTCTTATTTTTTCCTACTGAGCAATAAGTCCATAACGCGCCGTGAGTCAAGCATTCCATCCTTGTTGGCTGTCCGATTTTTCCCATCGCAAAAGCGATTAAAGGAATATTGCAATACTCGTAAAGCGATAAAATTGTTTGATTATCTTTTTCTTTTTTAGCTGTTGTTATAATTTTTATAATATCCGCGCCTTTTTTTCGCGCTTTTTTAACAATTTTAAATAATTCATTCACGCGCGGCGTATTTTGAAAATTATGGCAGGAAATAATTACTTTGCATTTTTGTTTTTTCGCAAAATTCAAAACGGAAAAATCTATCTCGCTGATATCCATATCAATATATTTAGCTCCCGATTTAATCGCTTTAATTAAAATTTTTTGATTCCCTCCTCTGTTTGTGGCAATAATAGGCAAATTAACGTCAATAATAATTTTGTCGCACTCGTCTTTTTTGCTTAAATAATCAATTCTTAATTCAACTAAGTCAGCGCCGTCCTCCCGCGCTTTTTTTATCGCTAAATTACAATCTTTTAAATTTTTTTCTCCAACGCATCCGCAAAACATAAATTTTTAAATTAAATTGTTAAATTTAGCAAATTTTAATTTTATTCACAAAACGAATTTTAAGATAAAATTTACAAAACATAAATTCAAAATTACAAATCCTAAATAAATCCAAAATTCAAATATTAAAACAATTTAAAATTTGAAAAAAACTTTAAATTTTAAATCGTTTTGGATTTATAATTTTAGTTATTGTAATTTATTTGAAATTTATAATTTTGAATTTATGATTTATTCGCTTGTTTATTGTTAATCAAGATTAAATTATATTAAAAAATAAAAATTGCCAAAACTTAATTATCAAACTATCCTCTCGCGATAACAACGCCCCATACTTTTTTCGTTCCGTTTTTTCTTAAAACTTTGGCGCATTCATTTAAGGTAATTCCGCTTGTTGAAACATCATCTATCAAAACAACATTCCTATTTTTTAATTTTTTGCCATTATACGCAAAAGCATTTTTTAAATTATTAATTTTTTCATCCGCTGGCATTTTTGCCTGAGGATCAGTATATCTGAATCTTATTAAACAATCCAATAAAATGTCTTTTTCTAAAATTTCTTTTCTATCAGCCAATCTTTTTAATAACAGTTCTGATTGATTAAATCCTCGCTCTCTTAATTTCCTTTTATGCAGCGGAACTGGAATATATAATGTATCTTCTTTTATGATTTTAGGCAAAGCGCTTATTTGCTGTCCTTTCTTTATATTTTTTATAACATATGAAAGCATTGTAGATAATGGATCCGCAAGCGCTGATAAATATCTGTATTTACAAAAATGAATTATTTTTTTAATTTTAACATCATTATAAAAACCGTAGCAGAATAGCCCGCTTAATTCTTTTCCTGATTTTTTGCAATCATAACAAGTTAATCCTGAAAAAGAAAACTTTCCGCAAAAAGGGCATCTGTTGATCGGATTAAATTCAATGTTTTCCAAACATTCATCGCAGACTAACTTCCCATACTTTCCGCAAAACATACATTCAATCGGCATCAACCAATCAAGACAGAAACGACAGCAATCTTTTAAAAACATAAATAATTTTACTTTTAAAAGTATAGCAATAATTTTAATTCTTTTCTATTTCCAATCTCTTGACCTCGTCATTTAAAAACATTAATACTTCTTGCTTTAATATTTTTCTGATTTTTTTAAATTTATCATAAGGAAGCAAAGTATTTATATCTTGATCTAAAATAGTATTAGTTATATATTTTTTAATAAAAACAATAAGTTCCTTTAAAAAAATATTTACGGATTTTTTTCTTCTTTCAACTATCACATCTTTATTATAATCAAATCCTTGCATAAAAAAATAATGTATATCATAAACATCTCTTCCTGCAATTGATTTATTTTTTTCATACCGATCAATTAAAGCCACTAATTTATTTGCAAACATAGTTTCAATAGTTTGGCACATAATTATCCTGTCAATTTCTTCTATCTCCTCAATTTTGTATTTATTTGATTTAAGCGGCGGCATAGTTACATCTATTTTTATAGTATTTCTTTCTCCGACTTTGGCTGGATACTTTAAAAAATATTGCGGAACTTTTTGGCTTTTTTCTTTTATAATTAGCCCTATATCTTTAAAAACTTTCTCCATATTTTTTCTCACTAAACTTATATCTTGATCTTTAGCTGCATAATCAAAATCAAGATCAATAGAAAATCTATCCAAAAAACCGCGCATAGCAGCGCAAGTTCCGCCCTTAAAGTAAAGAGAAGTTGCTAATAATTGATTATCGTATATTTTAGACAACAAGCGATAAAGCCATGCCTTATGTTTTGCTTCTTTTTTGTTTGGTATAATCATATAGAATAACACTAATCTGTGAATTAATAACGATTCGACGTTAACGGATAACCAATCTCTTTTTGTATTTTTTTTACTTTTTTCCAATTAATCTTTTTGCTATTATCAAAATATGCTTTTGAATTAAAATACAACAAATCAGCCACTGCTCTTTCAATAGAAGCTATTTTTACGCCATTATTATTTTTTATGCCAACAGAGTTGAACAAAAATCTATCAGATAATTTTCTTGAATAATAATTATTATCTCCTATCCTGAATTTTTTTGATTTAGCGCTGATTAAAGTAATTTTATTGCTACTCTGAAAAATTATTCCTTGTTCTGCTAAAACTGTTTCCGCGCTGACATAAGAAAAACTATGTAAAGCCTTTGTTCCTAGTAATAAAGGATCTAATTGATTAATTGGCTTAATAGAATAAAAACCTTTATGAATTCTAAATAACAATCTTTGCTTATTGTATCTTGTTAGGGTTGTATATAAAGTATTTGCATCTTTGATTTGCCATAAATTAGCTAGGTCTTTAGTATGAAAAATAACGTTTCCTAATCTGGCAATTTGCGCAAATCTATTTAATTTTATGTTTATTTTATCTGTACTCATATATACAGTATAATACAACTAAAATAAAAAGTCAAACCTTTATCATTAAACGGATTTTTGGTTTAATCTCTTTTTCAAAATTTTGCATTAAATCTTTAAATTCCATAATTTTTAATTATTATTAAATATTTTTAAACTCGCTTAAAATTTTATTTTTAAAACTATTCCGCAAGCCGTTTTCTTATGGCTATTTTATATAGCGCTAAATATTTTTTCGCAATAAATAATAATATCTCATTTCATCTTTTTCACTCCGCTGATTAAGATATTCTTAATATTATTGCTTAAATTTTTTACAAAATCCGCATCGCTGATAAAATTTTCTATATCAAACTTAATGCTTTTCGCGTCAACCTTTTTTATAATATCTATTAAATTCTTTTTTATTTCTTCTAAATTTTTAACTTTTCCTAAACATTGAATATTCGGCTGAACCTCTTTTTCAATATACCACATTAAATCAAAATAATCTCTTCCTTTAACGTTTAAAAGAACATTGCCTTGCTTGTCAGTCTTTTCCCATTTCCTGTTTAAAACCGCCATTATTTTTGTTGACATTAAAGTAGGCAAATCAAAAACTCTTACAAACAAAGATTTGTTCAATTTAAAAAGCGGCTTAATTTCTGTCTTGTATTTTTTGCAAAAATCAAAACCTTTAAACACCTCTACTTTTAACAATAAAATATTACTTTCGCTTTTGTCTGCTAATTTTAATTCTTCTAATATATGAAATTTTAAATAAATCCTAAATTTTTGTATTTTTACTGTCGGTTTTAGATCAGTCTTGTTTTTAAAATAATTTTCTAAACCGAAAGCCAACTTTTCTAAATTAATTTTTTTTTGAATATCAACAAAATCTAAATCCTCTGACAAACGCGGGAGGTTATAACACTGAGATAAACATGAGCCACCGTAAAAAATCAAATCTTTATATTTTTTATTTGAATATATAAAATCTAAAACAAAAATCTGCAGGTATTCCTTTAAAATATTTCTTTGGTATAAAATCGTTTTGCCGCTATTTTCCTCTAATAAATTTTTTAAAACATCTTTTATTTTATCCATTAAATTTTTATTAAAACTCTAAACAATTAAAAATTTTCAACATTTTTTTTGATCCTT
>JAYEJQ010000011.1:0-5698 GCA_034660735.1 Patescibacteria group bacterium
TTTCCGTCTATTCTTAAAATAGGCGGCTGTCCGACTACTAAATGCAGGTCTGAAGCGCCTTCTTTAACAGCAGAACGAAATAGGTCGTCTATATGCATAAATTTTTATGTTAAAAAATTAAATTATTGTTTTTGTTGTCTCAATTTTTTCCCGCCCTGCGGTTTATTTGAATAATTTCCTTTTGTGGAAACTTTTTTACCGCTCTTCTTTTCTAAATCTTTTCTCGCTTTTCCAGTCACGCTTCCGCCTTTTTAAGAAACGTCTTTATTTTCGTTAAATCCTCGCGCGTCTTTATTTTGCGCTATTTTAGTCGTCGCGGCTTCGCCAAGCATATTAAAAATCAATTCTAAATCATCCATATGATCCCGCAAATTCTCTCTTTTTAATCCTTTAAATTTTTTATATTCGCTCGGTGTCATATCAAAAGCCGCTTTTGAAATTTCAGCTGTTAAAATCGCGTATTCTTTTTCTTGTTTAACGCCTCGTTTTTGCCATTCATCAGTCAATATTTCGCGAATCGCAATCCCGCGCATTCTCTTTTCAATCCATACTTCGTCATATCCTTTTGCTTTATATAAAGCCCTTGTTCTTTTAGTTGCCAACTCTGGATCTTCTATCTCTTTTACTCTTTCATAGCCGACTTTTGCTAACCACCTTTTAAATGGTTCTGCTTTTGGCGAAGGGATTGACTGAATAATACGAAATATTCCTTCAGTGTTAGCGCAATCTGTTTCATATTTTTTGCCATCATTGGCTAATAATTTCAGTTGTCGACAAATTGTCGACAACTCAATCCCGTCTTCGTCTTTAACTCTGATTTTCATTCTATACCAATAATCACGAGGATTAACGCTATCTGTTAACGCCAAAACTACATCAACAACAGAAAACCACCATTCATTGTTATAAATAGTTTTTCTAACTTTTTTGCCTTTAAAAATGGCTATTTTTGTTGTCGCGTCTATTTTTTTATCCATAAAACTTAACTTTGTTGAATTTTTACCTTAATCTGAGTTAGTCACATTTTATGATGACCTAAATAATACGCTTTTCCGCTGTCCTCAACTTTAAGTAAAATTTTGCCAGATAATCTTTTTGGCGCAACATTATTAAAAGAATTAAAATCTTTATTTGAAATTCCTAATCCTAATTCCCGCATTACGCTAAAAGCGTCTGCTGGGCGACCTAAAAAATATCTATTTGAATTATCAGGATTTATATACCAAGCTTCACCGTTAGATTCCACCTGTAATAAAATTTTTCCTTTTAATCTGTCTGATAAATTTTCAGCGTTAGAAAAATTAATTGGGACTAATCCAAAAATAAAAATTAAAATTAAAAAAATTGTAAATTGTTTTTTCATAAAATAAACTTTAAATAATTCTCCTGATTGATTATTTCAAATTCCGCGTTTTCATAGGTCTGCTTCCAGAGCTTCGGCTCCTTGCATTTTTTATCCCCCCATTTAATTTCATAGCCGAATAATTTACCGTCTCGCTCTTCTACAAAATCAATCTCCTTTCGGTCATAAGTCCTCCAAATTAAAAAAATATGCTTAAAAAAATCGCTATTTCCACTTTTTCTTTTTTAATCCGCGTTTAGCGGCTTCAAATTGCGCTAACTGCTTACTTGCGCCTTTTCCTTTTGAAATTAACTCTTCGCCGATATAAAGCCCTATCGTAAAAATTTTTTCATGATCTGGACCGCTTTCGCTTAACATTTTATATTGCGGAGTTAAATTATATTTTTCTTGTGATACTTCCTGAAAACGGCTTTTTGGATCTACATAGAGCTGATGATCTATAATAAAATCAAGCTTTTTCGCTAAAACTCGCTTTAAAAAATTTTTAGATATTCTAAATCCTTGATCCAAATAAATCGCGCCAACCATAGCTTCAAAAGTATTGGCTAAAATTGATTCTTTGGCTTTTTTATTAGTATCATAAACTTCTCCTTTGCTTAAATATAAAAAATCGCCGAGCTTTAACTCCTGCGCTATTTCCGCCAACATTTTAGTGTTCACTAAACTTGATCGCAAATTAGTGAGTTTCCCCTCTGGCTCGTTTGGAAACTTTTTAAACAAATCTTCAGTAACCGCTAATTCTAAAACAGCGTCTCCTAAAAATTCCATTCTTTCATTGTGCCCTAATTTGAAATTCGGATGCTCGTTTAAATACGATCTATGCACAAAAGCCTGCCACAGCAAATCAATATTTTTAAAATTTATCCGTAAAACTTTTTCTAATTTTGTAAAATTGCTCATAATGTTTTTATTAGACCTGCCACGCAATTAATTTTGCTGTAAAATTAATTGCGCAATATGTCTATTTTATTTTTATACTCTTTTATTTTCTTATTTTCAGGATTAACTTCCTGTAATTTTTTTAAAATATTTTCAGCCAAATTTTTATCTTTTAAAATTATGCTGATTTCAGTTAAAGAATCAAGATATCTCGGATTATTCGGTTCTATATTAATTGCTTCTTTTAAATAAGAAGATGCCTCTTCGTTATAATCCAGAGCTTTGCACGCATCAGACAAATTGGATAAAATAAGCGCGTTATGCTTTTCCAACTTAGAAGCTTTTAAATAATTTTCTCGCGCCAAATCAAACTTGTTTTCACAAAAATTAATCATCCCTAAATTAAAAAAAGCATTGCTATTATTTTCATCTATTTTAATTATATGTTTAAATATTTCCTCGGATTGACTGTATTGCTTTAATTGCAAATAAATCTTCCCAAGCCCTTCATAAGCTTTTACATTATGGGGATTAAATTTAATCGCTTCAATATACTTTTTTTCAGCCAGCTCAAAACTGTTTTCATTGAATAATTTTTGCCCTTCTTCAAAAAGGCTGTTCGCGACAAAATCATCGTTTTTTTCTTTTTTTATAGATTTTATCCTAAATTTATATCTATTTTCTAATTCCAAAAGCTTGCTATGAAATGATTTTATCCTGTTTAAAAAACCTGAAATTTGCCGTTTGGCGGTTATAAAATATTTTAAGTTTGCTAAAAGATCAAATCTTCGCTTAACACGGCTAATTACTATTTTTTCTTTAAGTTTAATCTCTTTCTCCTCTGGCATTGAATTAACATCTATTGACGACAGTATTGAAAATTTTTTGATTATAATCGCTAAAATAACAATCAAACTGATTGCCGCTATTATAAAAGGAATTATATTATACATCATAAAAAAATAATCTATAAAATTAAAAATCTGTAAAGTCTATAGTCCCCCTGACAAGGGGGGTTGGGGGGTTATTTAAAACAATAAAATATGGCAAAATTTAATAATTTAATGTCTAATAACATTTCGCCCCCTGAACTTCGCTAATAATACCAAGAAATTCATCAGGGTTTAAACTTGCTCCGCCGACTAAAACTCCTTTTATATTCGGCTGCACTAAAAAAGTTTTAATGTTTGTCTGGTTGATGCTTCCTCCGTAAATAATCCTAAAACATTTTTCCACAATATCTACAGAAAATATATCAATTAAAGACTGTTTAATAACTTGATGCATATATTCGGCTTCCTCGGCGTTGATAGCCCTGCCAGAGCCGATAACCCAAATAGGTTCATACGCGACAATAATTTCTTCCGCGCCTAAAAGATCTATGCCTGACATTGCTTTGGTTATTTGGTTTATAACCGCGTATTCTTTCTTTCCCTCCTGCCGCTCTTGGAAAGTTTCGCCGACGCAGACTATCGGGACTAATAAATTTTTTAAGACTGTTTTTAACTTATAATGAACTATTTCGTCGCTCTCTTTAAAATATTTTCTTCTGTCAGAATGCCCTATTATTGAATAATTGCAACCGACTTCTTTCAGCATCTCGCAGGATATCTCTCCTGTGTAAGCGCCAACATCCTCCCAAAATACATCTTGCGCGCCCAATCTGATTTTAGACTCCCCTTTGCATCTATTTATGTCTGGCAAAGAAGTGTAAGAAGGACAAATTACTGTTTCCATATCTTCGCTATATGAAAATTTCTGCTTAACATTATTAAAAAGATCCACACTCTCTTTAAGATTGAGCTGCATTTTCCAATTTGCTATAACATATATATTTTTCATAAGTTTAGTGTTAAAAATAAATAATAGATATAATCCCTAAACTAAGCAAGCTCACGATTATAGCCGAAAAAAGCATTCCGCTCATAATTAACAAAAAAGCTTTTTTAAAAGGGATGCCGTAGAGAAATGCCGCTACCGAACCTGTCCATGCTCCTGTAAAAGGAAGTGGGATAGCAACAAACAAAATTAAGGCAACTTCGCCATAGTGTGAATATTTTCCAGCAAATTTATCCCGAGTGCGGGAAAAAAACCATTCAAAAGCTTTCTTGCATAATTTTGATTTTTTAGAAAAAAATTGGTAAATTTTATCTATGCCGATTAAAATAATAATCACAGGGATTATATTTCCTATTATAGAAAAAAATAACGCCGATGGCAATGGCAAATTATAAACCGACAAAGCAATTGGTATTGAAGCCCTCATTTCCGTAATCGGAATCATTGAAATAAGCAAAACTGATATTTCAGGCGGCAAACTTTGAAAAAGCGTTATAAAATCTATATTCATTATTAAATAAAATTATAAAATTATCGTTTCATTCTCTCTAAGGCGGCGAGCATCGGACTGGCTAAAAATATTGACGAATATGTTCCTAGAGAAATGCCTATTATTAAAGCTAAGACAAAATCTTTTATCGTCTCCCCTCCGAAAAAATACAGAGCAAAAAGAACAAGAAGGGTTGTAACTGAGGTATATATTGATCTTATTAAAGTCTGGTGAACGCTTTTGTCCACTACTTCGCTAAAATTGCCGCTGTAATTTTTTAAATTTTCCCGCACGCGGTCAAATACGACTATTGTGTCATTTACTGAATATCCTAAAATAGTCATTATCGCGGCGACAAAAGGCGCGTTGATTTCAACTGAAAAATATTTTCCCAAAAATACAAAAATCCCGATAGTTATTATAACATCATGGAAGAGAGTTAAAATGGCTATCACGCCGTATTTCCAAGATGAAATCGGCTTAGACACATGGCGGAACGCCCATGCGATATAGGCGATAATCGCTATTAGAGCGATAATTATAGCGTAAATAGTTTTCTGTTTTAACTCCTGCCCAATAATAGGTCCTATGGAATCAAAACGTTTTTCAATAACTCTATTTTTAATTTCATTGTCTGTTGTAGCGGAAACAATTTTTTCTTCGTTTTTTTCTTGCTCTAAAATTTTAATTTCGCCATTTTCATCAACCGCTTCTGTTTCAATAATTTCTGCGGTTTCAACTTCAATCACTTCCCCATTCTCTGTATTTAATGTCTCAATTTTTATATTTTGATCTTGCGATTGGTCGTCCAATTTTTGCAAAATTTGCTGGTGTGTTTCTTCATCAACTGATTTAAAACGCAACAATAGCCCTTTTTCATCAATGGGCTGAATAACAATATTACCTAACTCTAAATCGCTTAATTTGTCTTTTACTTCTTCAATCGTTGGTCTATTTTCTGTAAATTCAACTTCAAGCATACTTCCGCCTGTAAAATCAATGCCAAAATTCAGTCCCCAAAAAATCATGCTCAAAATACTAATCCCTGCTAAAATCCCAGAAATCGTAAAATATGTTTTTGAATGTTTGATTATATTCATAATTTTATTAAATACTAATTTATTTTT
>JAYEJQ010000012.1:0-26155 GCA_034660735.1 Patescibacteria group bacterium
GTATTTTATAACTAAAAATTTATGAAATTTAATATTCTCACAATTTTTCCGAATATTTTTGATTCTTTTTTTTCAGAATCCATTTTAAAACGCGCGATAGATAAAAAATTAATTGAAATAAATACTGTCAATATTAGGGATTTTACAAACGACAAACACAAGACGGTTGACGACACGCCTTGCGGCGGCGGAGCTGGAATGGTAATGAAAGTTGAGCCGATCTATAAGGCGTTGCGAAAAATAAAAAAAAATAAAAAAAACAGGGTTATACTATTAACTCCTGCTGGAAAACAATTCAATCAAAATATCGCGAAACAATATTCTAAATTAAGCCAACTAACTTTTATCTGCGGTCGCTATGAAGGGATTGACGCGCGAGTAGAAAATTTTATTGATGAAAAAATTTCAATCGGTCATTATGTTTTAAATGGCGGAGAGGTTGCCGCGGCGGCGATTATTGAAACGGTCGCGCGCTTAATTCCAGGAGTTTTAGGCAATATAAAATCAATAAAAGAAGAGAGTTTTTCCGCTAATCAGCCATTTGTCCTTGAATACCAGCAATACACAAAACCTGAAATATTCAAAGCAGGCAATAAAAAATACCGCGTCCCTAAAATTTTATTATCTGGCGACCATAAAAAAATAAAAGAGTGGCGGATAAAAAAAGCCCGTTCTTTACAGACAGGCTAATCGTTCTTTATAATTTATTTATAAATTTATCAATATCATAGTTAAGCATAATAATTATTTTACAATATTCTCTGATAACATTTTTATAAATTTTATGTTGAATAGTAACTCTGATTTTAGTTTTCGGGTCTTCCATAACTTGATGACTTCCTTTGCCAAGCGGTAATTTTATAAAACCAAGTTTTTTAAAAGCCTTTATAATTTTTCGCTGAATTGAATCTGATGGAAAATTAAATTGAGGCATATTGTAAATTTATTTTTTCAGAAAGGTTAGGAATATTGATTAAATTTTTATCGTAATAATAAGACGGAACTTGAAAAATACTAAAGATAGCGTCTTTAATATTTATATCAAGTTCGGCTAAAGTTTTTCCTGTTGCTATAATCCGTTTATTGTCTAAATTTGTTGATTTAGCAATATAATAATTTCCTGATTCGTCCTGTATAAAACGGATGTCAATATTTATTCCGCCGTGGGCAAGCAGATGTTTTAAATCATCAAAAGCGATTTTTCCTGATTTTGATGGAAAATGAGATATTATTTTATAAAAAATGTTTTTAAGCATAATATTATTTATTTAATTTTTTTACATAAAACGCGCTGAATTAATTTTTTATTGACTTAGTATATTTTATCATAAAAATAGAGTGTATGAAAAAAATTTTTAAATTCTTTTAATTTTTTAGAAGGCAATCGTTTAATTTTATATTTTTTACTACCAATTTGAAAAATTAAAGTTTTTTCAAAAAATGGCAAATCATAAATACTTTTTTTAATTTCAATAGATGATATATCAGATTTATTAAAAAATATTTCACCCTTAAAAGCCTTTTTTTTAATATTAATTGTATCATCAATTATTTCAATTGATGATCCGCCCCTCCCTTTAATTTTTTCATTAATCATAAATTTTTATTTATAATAATTAAGTTAAAATATATTACTTTCTCGCGGAGTTTATCCTGTTGGATAACGGGGCTCGTTCAACTCCTCGCAAAGACAGTAGAATTTTACATTTCGTAATTGAAATCTTTCTTTATTTTCTATCCCCTCTTTTTCTTTCAACTTCTGTTAAATATTTTTTTCTTAAACGAACATTTTTGGGCGTTATCTCAAGATATTCATCTTCGCTCATTATGCTCATTCCGTATTCAAGTGTCAGCTCTGCTGGCGGAGTTAAACGAATAGCCTCATCCGCGCCAGAAGAACGCATATTTGACAGCTGCTTGCCTTTTATCGGGTTAACAGCCAAATCATTGCCTTTTGCGACATTTCCGATAACCATCCCTTCATAAACATCTATATTTGGTTTTATATAAAGAACTCCTCTATTCTGCAAATTAAACAACGAAAATCCGAGCGCTTTTCCTGTTGACATAGATATCATTGATCCAACTTCGCTTTTTTCTATATTGCCGACATAATCTCTAAATCCTATAACGCGAGCGCATAAAATTCCCTCGCCGCGAGTATCTACCACAAATTCATTTCTATACCCTAATAAACCGCGAGTTGGTATTTCAAAAATAATTTTTACATTACTATTTTCAGTTTTTATCTCTATTAAATTTCCGCGCCGTTTTGACAATTTTTCAATTATCACTCCAGACATTTTTTCTGGCACGGTAATAATGACTTCCTCGAACGGCTCTTGTTTTTTTCCGTTCTCCTCTTTAATAATTACATGCGGCTGTGAAATCTGCATTTCATAACCTTCTCTGCGCATATTTTCAAGTAAAATCGCGATATGCATTTCGCCCCTGCCAAATACTTTATAATAATCCGAGTGCGAAAAATCAATTTTCAGCCCGACATTTATTTCAAGCTCTTTTTCTAACCTCTCTTTTATTTTTCTGCTTGTCACAAACTTTCCTTCCCTGCCAGCAAAAGGAGAATTGTTTACAAAAAAATTTAAAGATATTGTCGGTTCGTCTATTGTAATCGCTGGCAAAGAATCTTGCTCTTCCTTAGCGCAAATTGTTTCCCCGATATATATATTAGGCAAACCAGCAATCATAACAATATCTCCTGCCACAGCCTCTTCTACTTCTACTCTTTCCACTCCCTTAAAAGTAAATAATTTTGCTATCTTTCCTTTTCTTGCTTCGTCTTTTATATTTTTAATAATTATATTTTCATTATTTTTTATTTTTCCTTGATAAATTCTGCATATTGCCAAACGACCTAAAAAATCATCGTAGCCGAGATTAAAAGGCTGAATAAGCAGATTTTCGCCACTTTTATCTTCGCTTGAAGCAACTGGAACTTTTTCTAAAATCATATCTAAAAGCGGAGAAAGATCTTTGGATTTATCTTCTAATTCGGCTTTTGCTATTCCATCGCGCGCGATTGCGTAAATTGTCGGAAAATCAAGTTGTTCATCGCTTGCTCCAAGATCAAGAAATAGTTCATACACCATCTCTTGAGTTTCATCTGGATTTGCCGCTGGCTTGTCAATTTTATTAATTACCACAATCGGTTTTAAACCTAATTCAAGCGCTTTTTTTAATACGAATTTTGTTTGAGGCATAGGTCCTTCTTGCGCGTCAACAATAAGCAATACAGAATCTATTGAACGGAGGACACGCTCAACTTCTGAGCCAAAATCCGCATGCCCAGGAGTATCCACTATATTTATTTTGGTATCCTTATAATACACTGAGGTATTTTTTGAATAGATAGTAATTCCTTTTTCTTGCTCTAACGCGTTGCTATCCATGCTAATTTTTTCATTAGCCATTCCTGTCTGCCGCATTAAAGCGTCGGTTAAAGTTGTCTTGCCATGATCCACATGGGCAATAATTGCGATATTTCTGATTTTCATAAAAATTTAAACCGCAGTGAAAGCGGAGATAAAATGTAAATATTTAATAGACTTGCGCGCGCAAATCTAATATAGTATGTAAAAATTATATGATAATACATTAGACTGTCAAGTGTTATTTTTAAGACGCGTTCGCGCGTTTTAAACTCAAAAATAAATATGCTCTTGACAAATTTTTTAACTATGTTATAATATAATATTGTTTAATAAAAAAAATGTAATCCTGCTTGCAAACCTGCAGACGCGACAAGTATAGAAATTTTTCAAAAGAACTATTTGGCTAAGGCTGCATAATATCTTTTGTAAATTTCTGGTCTGCAGATTTATTAGCAGGATTTTTTATTTGTATAAATTTTTATATTTGTTGGTTTTATAGTCCCTTTGCGGCCGTAAAACCTTTTTCTAAACTTATTCTATTTTACCATCGTCTTTTTCTCCGTCTTCTGTGTCTTTTTCTCCGTCTTCTGTCTCCTCTTCTATCTCTTTTCCTATTAAGCATACAGCGCGCCATGGGCGATAATGACTTTTCCAAATCTCTTCTTTTATTTCTCCGTCTGAATAAATAATTTTACGCGTAAATTCAGCATCTGCTCCATTGTGCGAACTCTCGGTGCATTTTTTTTTGCCTGGATCTAAATCCTCAGTTTCAATAAATTTTGTCGGTCCTGGGCTTACAATATTAAAAATTTTCGGCTCTGTTATTTCAACCTCTCTGCCGCCGGTATCGCCCCAAAATTCAAATATAAGTTCATCTTCTTGAATATCAGTTTGGACTAAAATATAACTATCCGTATCATTGATAAATTTTACATCAGGTCTTGGAGAATAGATAGTCGCGTCTGTCCCTGCTGGTTCATAATAAGAAACCCTATAAGCATGCGGACGCCGTTCAATAATAGGCAATCCAGCGTCAAGAGCAACCCTAAATATAGTTGTAGCAATCTGGCAAAGTCCACCACCATACTCTGGCACAGTCTTATTGCCTTTAATAACCAACTCTTGCAAATAACCTGCATTAGCGTCAATTTTACCCAAACCGCCAACTAAAGAAAACTCTTCTTTCGGCTTTATTAGTATCCCATTTATAGTTTTAGCTCCTACGGCGATATTATGGCGGCGATTTTTCGGACTTCCGCTAAAATTAGAACTTCCAGTTCCGATCAATTTTTTAACGCCTAAATCATTAATATCTCCGACGTTATTTTTAGCTATTGCTGTCTCTATCACTAAATCAGCGGTAGAAGTAGAATTATTTAAAATTGAATCTTCTATATTATTTATGCTCTTTTCTATATTTAACATTACCCCATCTATGCTTTTCTGAAACTCAACGACCCTGTTATTTTCTAATTTAAACTTAGCATCTTTTGCTTGAATGTCAACTTCCTTGGCTACTTCTTTTAAATAAGAGGCGATTTTATTATGATTAATTTTAATATTTATAAAATTATTATCTATTTTCGCTTCAACCCAATCGGCAAACAACTTGGCTTGAATTTCAAATTCTTTTTTTTCTAAATCACACAATGAAGCTGACTCGCCTTTAATATCGCACCTATAAATTAATTTTAAAGGAAAAATTTTAAAAAGCGATTTAATCTTTGGAATTTCAGCTTCTATCTGCGCTCTTTTAATTTCTGGGTAATCTGTTCCCATATACATTTCAACCGAACTGATAGAAAACAATTTTAAATTATTTTCCATCTGCTGTATAGCTAAATCATAATCAAAACTTTTGCCTAATCTTTCTGGAACAGACATAACTTTAATTTTTCCTCTCACTGTTTTAATGTCAAATTTAGCGTCTTCGCCTTGATTTTCCAATGATGAAAAATTGCTGATTAAAATATTTTTCAATTCTTCCCTATCTAATTCATAATCCGCCTCTATATGTTTTTTATTTAATAAAACTTTTAATTGCTCTGTCAAATTAAACAGCAACCCTTTATTGCGTCCAACAGCATACGCCTGATTAACCGCTTTTTCTAAATCAAAAATAAGAATTTCGTTTATTAATCCTAAATCACTTGGAGAAACTATAACTGGATTAATCACAACTTCTTTGTTTTTATATTTAAAAAATAACCCTTGACGCAAAAATTGATCAGTCGTCTTTCTTAATTCATCTAAAGATTCCATTTTTGTCTTCCCCGATATATCAATATTGTTAATTGCGACTCCATTATAAATTTTGTCTTGATAATAAAATTCATACGCCGCGACTATCCCTGACAGCAATACGGCAAAAACAAAAAAACCAACGGCAAAAGAGATAAGCCATCGGTTTTTTAATATATTTCTAATATTGTTAATATTTTTATTCATCTTCGCTTGATGTTTTTAACAACTCATTAAGCATTTTTTTAGCAATAACATTATGATCTGTTAAAATGATTTTAATCTCTCCGCTTTCCTGATTTTTAAAATCATCTTGAAGGCAATCTTTCGGTATATCTTTTAATATGCCATATTCAGTTTTAATGTCAACTAATCCATTAGAATTTATTTCAAAATTCGCTTTAATAGCATGAGGCAATTCTTCTTTTTTTTCTTTTTTCTCTTCATCCTCTTCGTTTTTTAACAAATCTTTCTCTTCGGGTTTTTTCTTAACAACAGATTGTTCGCTTAAATTCTCAATTTTAGGAAATTCTAACATAAAATTAAAAAGTCTTTTTATATTTAGACTTACTATGTATATCTTAATTATATTTTTATTTTTACGCAAACGCGTAATCTAAACTTTTTTTGAATTTTAAATTATACCATTATAAACCAAAATGTCAATACTTATTCTAAAACCGCTTTAATTCTTCTTACGCCAGCGCTTGAGCTTTGCTCTTTTTTTATTTTAAACTCCCCTAATTCAGAAGTATTTTTAATATGAGGTCCGCCGCAAATTTCTCTGCTAAAAATATCATCGCCTTCCCCTATTGTATAGACTTTTACTTTTTCACCATATTTACTTTCAAAAACTCCCATTGCGTTTATTTTTTTCGCTTCATCTAAACTCATCTCTTCGCAATTAACTAATAATTTTTTTTCAATCTGTTCATTAATCATTTTTTCAACTTTAATTTTTTGCTCATCTGTCATTTTTTCAGGATAAGAAAAATCAAATCTTAATCTCTCCGCGGTAATATTGCTCCCTTTTTGAAAAACGCTTTTTCCTAAAACACGCCTTAAAGATTCTAAAAGCAAATGCGCTGCGGTATGCAATTTTTTTGTCTCGTCACCAGCGTCCGCAAGTCCGCCCTTAAATTTCCCAGCCGATGCTGTCCGCGAAAGCTCTTGATGTTTTTTTAGTTCTTCGTTAAATTCACCTTGATGGTATGACATGGCGTATTTTGCTAATTCTTCTTTTATTAATTCTGGCGGAAATCCATAAGTTTGATATAAATTAAAAGCATCCTTGCCAGAAATATAATTTATATAATCATCACTTTTAGAACCGAAGTCTGATCTCATGTTTTTAGCATAAGGATATTTATCTTCCTTCTCCTCTTTTATTTTAACCATTTTTTCTAATTCTTTTAATCCTTGTCTTAAAGTTTTTTCAAATTTCTCCTCCTCTTTTTTAATCTTATTTAAAATTTCATTTTTATTATTTTTTAACTCTGGATAAAAATCTTTATAAATATTTATTACTATTTCCGCTAATGGCAATAAAAACCCATTTGGCATTTTTAATAAATTTCCGTGCCTAATTCCCCTTCTCAACAGTCTCCTTAAAATATATCCTCTGTCTGTATTTGACGGCTCAACGCCATCCGAAATCATAAATACAGCAGTTCTAATATGATCAGCGATAATTCTAATAGATTTTTCATTATTTAATTCTATTTTTGAATTTTTAATTTCATTTTGATTTTTGCATTTTGATTTTTGAATTTGAGCGACGATAGGAGCGAGTACATCCGTTTGATAAACATTATCAAACCCATTTAAAACCGCCAAAGTTCTTTCTAACCCCATTCCAGTATCAACATTCTTCTGCGATAAAGCAATATACTTATACTTTTTATTATTTTGAATTTGAGATTTTGAATTTATTTGGAATTTGGAATTTGGAATTTGGAATTTTTTTTCGTATTCCATAAAAACATTATTCCAAATCTCAACATACCGCCCGCAGGAACATCCCGGAATACAATCATCTCTGTTTGGACATTTTTCAAGATTTACTGACTTTCCTAAATCTATAAAAATTTCCGTGTCTGGCCCGCAAGGTCCTGTTTCTCCGGCTGGTCCCCACCAATTATCTTTTTTTGGCAAAGGAAAAATCCGCGCTGTTTTATTATTCTCTTTTTGCTCATCATAAACTTCTCCGTCAATTCCAAACTTACTAAAACATTCCTGCCATATTTTAATTGACTTTTCGTCGCGTGGCGCGTCTTTATCTCCTTTAAAAACTGTAACTTTTATTCTCTGCGGATTAATTCCAAGCCATTTTTTATCTGTTAAAAATTCCCAACTCCATCTGATTGAATCTTCTTTAAAATAATCTCCCAAAGACCAATTTCCCAGCATTTCAAAAAAAGTATTATGCGTGCTGTCGCCGACGTCGTCAATATCCCCTGTCCTAACGCATTTCTGGACATTAACTAATCGTTTGCCAATAGGATGTTTTTCACCCATCAGATACGGCACGAGCGGATGCATTCCTGCGGTAGTAAAAAGCACTGTTGGATCATTTTCAGGCACTAACGACGCGGATGGAATAATTTGATGATTTTTTGATTGAAAAAATTCCAAATATTTTTTTCTTAATTCTTGAGAATTCATATTTTTATTTAAACTATTAAAATAATCATAGACAAAAAATGCTTGTTAGTAAAATAAATTTATGGTAATATTATTTGTAATATAATAAAATATTATAAATCAACAAATAAAAACAACTCTTGAAAGTATAAACTATTTAGATGAAATTTTTACAAACCTACTTATAATGTTGCCATCATTTAAAATTACAAGCAAAAAAATATTGCCCTATGGACTCAAGCCTCACACAAGGTCAATTAGTTGGCTAGTTGAACAGGTTATTACACAACAAGCAAAATTTCATAGAAAAAAATTAAAATTTAATAAAGTTGTTTTTGATTTACCAGACACTTGCCTGCATGACTGTGAGATAAAATCAAATAAACAAAAATATTATGTGAATATCAAAATTCACAATATGGACAAAAAAGAAAATAAAAATGATATTGCCGCTGTTGAAAAATTATATATGCAATATTCAGCAAATCATAATTATAATTTAATATAAGCTTGTTTTGGCGTTATTTTTGATAATATCAATATAAAATTTGATCCAGCATATTTAACTCTTTTTTCTCCTCAATTTATGCCGATATATGTAAATCCAAGAAATGATAAAATTCAAGCGTTTTATCATCACGCACCAGAGCATAGAACAAGAAAACAATTTTTAGAATTGCTTCGCAAAAATTCAAAAAGTATAATTTTATAAAATCAAAATATGAAAAAAATATTAAATAAAATTTTCAATGAAAATATTTTATTAGGAATAAAAAAATTCCAGATAATTCAATCGATTTAATTTTAACAGATCCGCCTTATTGTTTAGGAAAAGATTATGGTAATAATTCTGATAAATTAGAATCAAATGAATATATTGAATGGAGCAAAAAATGGATTAAAGCGGTTATTCCAAAATTAAAAAAAAGTGGCGGTTTTTATATTTTTTTAACTTGGCAATATAGCCCTGAATTTTTTTCATATATTAAAAAACGTCTTATTATGGTTAATGAAATTATTTGGGACAGAAGAGTTCCAAGTATGGGTGGAAGTGTTAGAAAATTTACATCAGTGCATGATAATATAGGATATTTTGTTAAAAATAAAAAATATTATTTTAATTTAGATCCTGTTAGAATTCCATATGACGAAAAAACAAAAAAAGCGAGAACGCGTTCAATTTTTGTCGGTAAAAAATGGCTTGAAATGGGGCGCAACCCAAAAGACATTTGGAGCATGTCAAGAATTCACGCTCAAGATCCAGAGCGAGAAAATCACCCAACGCAAAAACCGATTAAAATATTAGAAAGGATGATTTTAGCGAGTTCGCCAGCGAATGGCGTAATTTTAGATCCGTTTATGGGAAGCGGATCAACTGCCGCAGCGTGTATTTTAAATAATAAAAATTATATTGGATTTGAAATTAATTCAAAATATTGCAAAATGGCAAAAAAAAGATTAGAAAAAATTTCAAATAATTTATTTGATTTTCACAAAAAAACAGATAACTCTCTTGATAAAACAACATCTTTTTATTACACGGCAACATGACGCTCAAATAATTAAAAAACAACAAATTCAAAACCAATTAATTTAAAATTTATTTTCAGATTTAATAAAAAAATAATTTTATGGCAAAAATAGCGATTAACGGCTTTGGCAGGATTGGCAGGGCTGTATTTAAAATCATTTTAGAAAAACACAAAAATCTGCAAGTTGTCGCGATAAACGACTTAACGGATAATAAAACTTTGGCGCATCTTTTAAAATACGACTCAATGTACGGGCGATATGATAAAAAGGTTGATTTTAATGATAAGGAAATTATTGTTAATAATAAAAAATATAAAGTTTTTAGCGAAAAAGATCCTGCGTTTCTGCCTTGGAAAAAATTAAAAGTTGACGTTGTTTTAGAATGCACTGGATTTTTTAGAACCGCGGAGACAGTTAGCGCGCATATAGAGGCTGGAGCAAAAAAGGTTATTCTTTCTGCGCCAGCAAAAGACAAAAAAATTCCGACTTTTGTTTTAGGAGTAAATGACAAAAAAATAAAAAAATCCGACACGATTATTTCTAACGCTTCCTGCACAACAAACTGCATCGCGCCGATTGTTGATTTAATTAAACAAAATTTTGGAATACAAAAAGTAATGATGACGACAATACATTCTTATACAGGTGATCAAAATTTAATTGACGGACCGCATAAAGATTTAAGACGAGCGCGAACAGCAGGGCAAAATATAATTCCAACGACAACTGGCGCTGCGATCGCGACAACAAAAACCGTTAGCGGAATTGACGGGCTATTTGACGGAATTTCTATTCGCATTCCAACAGCCGTTGTTTCAATCGCTGATTTTGTTTTTTTATTAAAGAAAAAAACAACCGTTGACGAAGTGAACAAAATTTTTATTCAGGCGAAAAAAATAAATAAATATAAAAATATTCTTGACATAACAGATAATCCGTTAGTCTCTTCCGATTTTATCGGCAACCCATATTCTGCAATTATAGATCTGCAAATGGCAAAAATAGTTGATGGGGATTTACTAAAAATAATCGCATGGTATGATAATGAATGGGGATACTCAAACCGCTTGGCGGAAATGGCTAACTTAATCGCGAAAAAATAAAAAAATGAGTTTATCTAAAAAACAACTGAGAGATTTATCTGAGGTATTTAAAAAATATAACACTATTTTTGCGTATCTGTTCGGCTCGCAGGCGACAGGGAAAGCAGACAAAAAAAGCGATTTTGATTTTGCCGTTATGCTGCCGAAAAAATACGGCAAAAATAAAAGATTTGATATTCGCTTAAAAATGATGACGGAATTATCTGAATTATTAAATTATAGAAAAATGGATGTAGTGATCTTGAATGATATATCTTCTTTATTACTCAAGTATGCTATAATTTACGAAGGAAAAGTAATTTACGAAAACAGGAGTGATTTACGAGTTGATTACGCGACTTATATCCAAAGCGAATATTTTGACTTTTCTCCATTTTTAAAAGAATATAATAAATTATTTTTAGAAAGATTAATATGATTAGCCCGCTTGTTTACAATAAAATAGTTTCTAAATTAGAAAATCTGTCTGATTATTATAAAATACTCAAAAATATTCAAGAGGTTAATAAAAAGTCGTTTGTCAACGATTATCATTTTTATAGTTTAGCGGAAAGATATCTGCAATTATGCATTGAAATTATGCTTGATATCAGTAAAATGATCATCAATGATCAAAATCTAAAAAGACCGGAAGATAATCAAAATGTTTTTTGCGTTTTAATGGAAGAAAAAGTGATTAGTAAAAAATTACATGATCAATTGGTTGGAATCGTAAATTTTAGAAATATTTTGGTTCATGATTATGAAAAAATTGACAGGGAAATTGTTTATAATAATTTGCAAAAAAATATTGATCAATTTGTCCGATTCAAAAAAGAAACTGCTAAATATTTAAAGAAAAAATAAAATATGTTACAAAAAAAATGGCACAAGATAGTCTGGGCAATCTTAGCTATAATAATAATTTTTAGTATGGTGGCATGGACGATAATACCTGCATTTTTATAATAGACTTGTCGCATAATAACTTTTTACTGCGATTTACATATTTTGGTCAAATTTTCCATCCCCCTTCTCGCGAGAGGGGGGATAAAATATTTGCCTCAAAATCTGAAAATCTCGCTACAAAATTTATTATGCGACAAGTCTAATGAAAAAATCAATTTAATTTATATATTTTTAACATAAAAATTTTATGAACGTTCTAATTGTTCTCATTATCGTAATTGTAGCGATTATTGTTTGGTTAATCGCTATTTACAACGGATTGATTAAATCCAAAAATCGCGTTGAAGAGTCTTGGTCAGATATTGATGTCCAGCTTAAAAGGCGATACAATTTAATCCCAAACTTAGTTAAAACAGTTAAAGGATATGCATCGCACGAAAAAGAGACATTTGAAAAAGTCGTGCAAGCGCGCAATGCGGCAATGCAAGCTCAATCTGGTGGCGATGCCAAAAAATTAGCTGAAGCTGAAAATATGCTTTCCTCAACTCTAAAATCAATTTTCGCTTTGTCTGAAAATTACCCAGACTTAAAAGCGAACACAAATTTTTTAGAACTGCAAAGAGAATTGTCTGACACTGAAAATAAAATTCAAGCGTCCCGCAGATTTTACAACGGAAATGTCCGCGATTTTAACACTAAATTAGAGGTATTTCCTACAAATATGATCGCAAAACAGTTGAAGTTCAATCAAAAAGAATTTTTTGAAATCAAAGACGCTGAAGAAAGAAAAAATGTAAAAGTTGAATTTTAAAAATTTATGACTTTATATACACATTCAGATTCTAATAAACGAAAAACTTGGCTTTTAATGTCAGGTTTTTTGGTTTTTGTAATTTTAATCGGCTATATTTTTTCTTACGCAATGGATAGTTCTATTATTCTTTATATTGCCGTAATTTTTAGCGTTGTTTCAAGTTTTGTAAGTTATTGGTGGAGCGATAAAATTGTTTTAAAAATGAGTAACGCTAAATTAGTCAAATTTGAAGATAATAAAGAATTATACCGCCTTGTTGAAAATCTTTGCATTACCGCTGGCTTGCCTACTCCAAAAATCTATCTTATCAACGACACCGCGCCGAACGCTTTTGCCACCGGACGCGACCCAGAACACGCCGTAGTTGCCGTAACAAGCGGACTTTTGCAAAAATTAAATCGCTCTGAATTAGAAGGCGTTATCGCGCACGAACTGTCGCATATCGGCAACAGGGACATTTTATTAGCCACTATTGTTACGGTTATGGTCGGAATGATAGTGCTGTTGGCTGACTTTTTCAGACGATGGACTTTTTGGGGTGGAGGACGGCGGCGAAGAGAGAGTAAAGGCGATGGACGATTGCAGATGATTATGTTTATTTTGGCAATTGTTTTATCAATTTTAGCGCCTCTTTTTGCTTATATGATGCAATTTGCTATTTCAAGAAAAAGAGAATTTTTAGCAGACGCTGACGGCGCGCTTTTAACACGCTATCCAGAAGGATTAGCAAGCGCGCTTGAAAAAATTTCAACCGATACTGAAAAATTGGAAGTCGCTAACCGCGCAACCGCGCATTTATATATTTCTTCTCCGTTTAAAGGAAAAAAGAAAAAAGGTTTTTTCGCGCGCGCGATGATGACTCATCCGCCAGTGAATGAGAGAATTAAGGCATTAAGAGGAATGAATATTTAATTTTTAATTTTAAAAATATGTCAAAAAGAATTTGTGTTTTTGGAGATAGTATAGCTTGGGGCGCTAACGATTTTGATAGTGGCGGCTGGGTCGATAAATTTAAAGTATATTTCTTTAAAACAGGACAATTCAATGAAGTCTTTAATTTAGCAAATCCAGGAGATAACACATCTATGTTATTAAAAAGAATGGAAAATGAGTGTGCAAGTAGAATGAAATTAGAGAATAAAAATGTTAATGTTGTAATAATTCAAATCGGAATAAACGACTCTTTGTCTTATAAAAACTCAAAAAAACATACAAATATTAATGACTTTAAAAAAAATTTAATTAAATTATTAATAATTATTAAAAAATTTACTAACAAAATAGTTTTTATTGGATTAACAAAAGTTAAACAATCTAAAACTAATCCGTTTTGTGGCAATGAAACAGGCAAATGCTATAATAATAAAAATATAGAAAAATACGATTTGGCGATTAAAGATTTTTGCGAGAAAAATAGTTTGCCTTTTATTGAAATGTTTGATTTATTGAATGACGAAGATTTAGAAGACGGTTTGCATCCGAATTCTGAGGGGCATAAAAAAATGTTTATTAGGGTTAGAGACTTTTTGATTAAGAATAAAATTATTTAACAAGTGGCGCTAATTTTTTTAAACAAAACAATATTAAATTTATTGTCACCCTGAATTTTCAAAATTGTCATCCTGAATTTAGTTCAGGATCTGTGCTTATTGCTAACTAAATATTACTCGGTGAAATAAACTATGAAATTTAAAGTTTTATCAATCTTAATCATAATATAGTGAGCAGTAATGACAGACCCGCCTGCCTTAATGCAAGGCAATCGGGCAGATTCCGAAACAAGTTCGGAATGACAAATTATTCAACATAAAAAAATTATCACAAATCGTTATTTGACAAAAATTATGGAAAATATTGCATATAAACAATTGAAACAACTGCTTAAAACATCTCCTCCAAATAATGAATATTGGCAAGAGGTTGTTGATTTTACTAAAATTAAAGAAGGAGGAATTAAAATTGATGAAATTTTATCTCGCCTATAATAAATTCTAAACCTATTTAACGTTTCGCTTGCTGTTTATGAATAATAAAATTAGTGATAAAATAAACAATGCAACGCTTAATAATTGCGGGAGACGGAAATTTAAAATTATTAGGGTTTCATCAACGCGGATGAATTCCATAGCAAACCTTATTAAAGAATAATTTATTAAATAGACTAAAAAAATATTTCCGTTGGCGAAAAATTTAGAACGTTTGTTTTTAGACAGCCTTTTCTTGTGCAAAAACAACAAAATTAAAAAATTGATAAAATTTAAAATTGATTCATATAAAAACGTTGGATGGAAATATTGCGCTGATTGATAAATGTCTGGACGATTTATTTTTTCTATCGGAATTCCCCATGGTAAATTTGTCGGTTTCCCAAAAACCTCCTGATTAAAATAATTTCCCCAGCGCCCTATCGCCTGCCCTAAAGCAACTGCGACAACAGAAATATCAGCAACTAATCTGAAATTTAATTTCTGCTTTTTCGCGTAAATATAACCTGCTACAAGCCCTCCGATTATAGCTCCGTGGATAGCCAGCCCGCCCTGCCAAATTTTAAAAACATTTATCGGATATTCAAGGTAATAACGAAAATCTAAAATAACACTGTAAATCCTTGCTCCTAATAATCCGAATATGACCAAATATACACCTAAATTTAAAAATTTATCTCTATTGATTTTATATTTTTCAGCAAGTTTTAAAACAATAATTAACCCTGCTAAAATTCCAATACTTATAAAAAAACCATACCAATAAATTTGAATAAAACTGAATGAAAAAATGAGCGGGCTTGGATTGTAATTATGCAAAAACATATTTAAAAAAATAAAAATGGAAAATAATATAAATAAACTAATCAAAGAATTCAAAGAGTATCTTGAAATTGAAAAAAATTGCGCGATTAGAACTGTTCAAAATTATGAATTTTATCTAAACCGTTTTTTAGATTTTACAAACATTAAAACTTGCGAACAAATTTCAATAAAAAATATTAAGGAATTCCGACTCTGGCTGAACCGCCAAAAAAATCCACAAGGCAAAATAATTAAAAAAAAGACGCAAAATCATTATTTAATAGCTTTGCGCACTTTTTTAAAATATTTAATAAAACAGGATATTAAAAGCATATCTCCTGAAAAAATAGAACTGTCAAAAACAGAAGAACGGATAGTAGAATTTTTAGATCAGAACGATTTAGAAAAATTTTTAAACGCGCCGTTAAATGTAAAAATAACGACTCAAAAAATTATCCGAAAGCGTGATAAAGCGATTTTAGATCTTTTTTTCTCAACTGGGCTGCGCGTTTCAGAATTGGCTAATCTGCAAAGAGACAGGTTGAATCTTAGAAAAGACGAATTTACAATTCGCGGCAAAGGCGATAAGCCGCGGCTTGTGTTTTTATCAAATAACGCTAAAAAACATCTGAAAAATTATCTGGATTCGCGAACTGATATTTCGCTTTTCTTGTTTATCCGCCACGACAAGGCATCGCGACAAAACAAAAATAAAAAAGAAAAGCCGCTAAGTCCGCGATCAATTGAGAGAATGGTTAAAAAATACGCCAAAGCAATAGGAATAACAAAAAATGTAACGCCCCATACTCTTCGCCACAGTTTTGCGACAGACCTGCTGTCAAACGGCGCTGATATCCGCAGCGTGCAGTCTATGCTCGGGCATTCATCAATAACAACAACTCAAATTTACACTCATATAACCAACAAGCAATTAAAAGAAACGTATCAAAAATTCCATAATCAAAAAGATAAAAAATAAAAATGTTAAATTATTATTTTTCATATAAAATAAAACTTATATCTGTTAAAGCTTTAATTTTATGATAAGTTTTAGCAGGAATTTTTATTTTTACTGGAGCATCGAGTGATTCTATATAATTTTTTATAGTAATTTCCGCGGAACCGGCAATTAAATATATTAATTCTTCCACATTTTCAGAATTATCTCCTGAAATTGTATTTTTATATCTATAGCATATTTTAAAATTATCAGCTTGATAATTTTTTCCTTTTTTATTTTCCCTAACAAGTTTAATTTTTATATAATAAAAATTTAAAGCAACTCAATGTTAATAACTTCATTTTTTACAACTTCGCCTTTTTGCAAGATATTTACCTGAATTGGATACGCGCCAGGAGCGATTCCCGCGCATTTTGAACAGGACGGCAATTTTATATCAAACACTACTTTATATGGATTCTCTCTTATTGTAACTTCCCTAATTTTATTAAGCGCAAAATTTCCTCTTGCTGTTTTAATCCCGACAATCTGAATTTTCAAAATATCTTCAACCGTAAAATTTTTCAAATCAATCACCAGCCGCATATTATCACCAGAACGGTAAATTTTTTTATCGCTTTTAATATAGACAGTGCTATTTTCACTGTCTTTATTTTTTATAATAGAATTTTTAATCTGATTTGGCGTTCCTTGATAAGATACTAAAGGAACGACATAAAACAAGACCATACTAATTAACAAAAAAATCCCTATTAAAAAAATTAGTCCGTGAATATTCTTCATAAATTTAAATATTGACTTTATAAACTTTAATATACAACCTTACCCCCCCCTTAGTCTCCTTTATCATGTGGAAATTCTTTTTTTTAATATCCCCCCCTGACAAGGGGGGGGTTGGTGGGTTATCTCTATATTCCCTTTCTTTTTTTACCACCTCTTTATCAGAGGAGTGATTTACAATCTAACTTTATTTATCTATTATTAAAATTCCATCTAAATGGTCAATTTCGTGTTGAAGAGCGCGCGCGGTTAGCCCTTTGGCTTTTATCGTTATCTTTTTTTTTGATTTATCTATACCAATAACAGTTATATTTTTTGATCTTTTTACTTTTACTTCTGTATCTGGAATACTAAGGCATCTTTCATTGTCTTCTATTTTCGCCCAAGATTTTTTTATAATTTTCGGATTGATTAAAGCAAATTTTTTGCCGTTGATTGTCTGTCCTTCTAAGTCTATTGCAATAATTCTTTTACTAACGCCAACTTGTGGCGCGGCAAGCCCGCAACCTTTATTTTCTGCCATAGTTTCAAACATATCATCAATAAATTTGATAATTTTTTTATCAACTTTTTTTACTTCTTTCGCTTTTTTTCTTAAAACTGAATTTGGATTTTTTTTAATATCTAAAACCATAAACTAAATTTAATAGGCTTGTCGCATAATAAATTTTGTAGCGAGATTTTCAGATTTTGAGGCAAATATTTCATCCCCCCCCTCTCTCGCGAGAAGGGGGATGGAAAATTTGACCAAAATATGAAAATCGCAGTAAAAAGTTATTATGCGACAAGTCTAATGAATAAAAACGGGCGTTTCAATTTCCGCCCAATTATATAAAAATTCCGCTGGACCAACCCCTAAACGGATACAACCGTGCGAGACTGCTTTACCTAAATGATCCTCTCCTTCTTTAAAACCATTCGGCCACTCTGGCAATTCGTGAATTCCAAAATAACCGTTTTGTAAACTCATCCAATAAGGCATCCATAAGCCATATTTCGCAGACCAAGCTTTTCTATTTTTACTGTCAATCTTAAAAAACCCAAGCGGAGTTCTCATTCTATATTTACCAGTTGAAACCTGATAAGTTCCCATTCTAACGTCACCTAAAAAATAACTTAACTCCTGTTTTTCGCCTGTGTTAATTTCAATCCGTTTACTTAATTTGGCTTTATCTCCTTTCAGCGGATCATAGCCATTCTTAATTTCGTCTCCGTCCTTATAACCGTCACCGTCCGTGTCAGAATTTGTTAAATTTGTATGAAAATTAAGTTCCATTCTGTCTGACAGTCCGTCTTGATCATAATCGCTATCTTCTAATTTTATTGCTATTGGATTATGGGGCGAATACCCGCTATTTAATTCTATCCAATCAAAAAAACCGTCATTATCTGTATCAGGATTATTCGCATCTGTATAATAAATATTAATTTCGTCATAGTCAGGCACGCCGTCCGCGTCAAAGTCTGTCAAATCGTTAGCGTAAACATTAACGTTAACTAAACAAAATATAATTGTAATAAAAATATATTTTTTCATCTACTTCTTTGCTATATTTATAAACTCCTTAAACAATGGATGAGGAGATAACGGCCTAGATTTGAATTCTGGATGAAATTGCGTTCCAACCATCCAAGGATGATCTTTGATTTCAACTATCTCTACTAAATTCTGATCAGGGTTTATGCCAGCAACTCTTAATCCGTTTTTTTCTAAAATATCCCTATAATTATTATTAAATTCATATCTGTGCCGATGCCGCTCTGAAATATTTTCCCGTTTATACGCTTTGTAACTTAAAGAATCTTTGTACAATTTAGCAGTATAAGCTCCAAGACGCATTGTTCCTCCATATTCCTTATTTTTAATTTTATCTTTTTGGTCTTCCATAACGCAAATCACTGGATTAGCGGTTTTTGGATTTAATTCAGTTGAATTTGCGTCTTCTGTTTTTAAAATATAACGGGTAAATTCAATTGTCAATATCTGCATTCCTAAGCATAAGCCGAAATAAGGAATTCTGTTTTCTCGCGCGTATTTTGCCGCCAAAATCATCCCTTCCACACCGCGATTACCGAAACCGCCAGGCATCACAATTCCGTCAACCTTGTCTAATTCTTTTAATCTATCGCTGTCTTTTTCATACTTTTCAGAATCCAGCCATAAAATATTCGGTCTTAAATCGTAGTGCCACGCAGCGTGATTTATTGATTCAATTACTGAAATATAAGTGTCGCGACAAGATTTAAAATTAAAATATTTGCCGATTATCGCTATTGTAATTTCTTTTGAAATATTTTTTACGCGGCGCGAAAATTTTTCCCAATTTTCCATATTCTTCTCCAGCGCTTTTAATCCGATTATATTCAAAACGACTTCGCTAAAATTTTCTTTCTCAAAATTTACTGGAACATCATAAATAGAATAAACATCAGGAGCTGAAATTATCCTTTCTTTCGGCAAACTGCAAACCGTACTAATCGTCTCTTTAATTGAATTTGACAATTTTCTTTCAGCGCGACATAAAATAAGGTCTGGCGTAATTCCTACTGAATTCAAAGTTCTTATAGCTGATTGCGTCGGCTTTGATTTTTGCTCTCCTAAGAGACGCGGTGTCGGCAGATAACTTACCATAAAAGTAAAAATGTTGTCTGGATTTTTCGCCTTCATCATTCTTGCTGCCTCTAAAAATAAAACTAACTGATACTCTCCTACTGTTCCTCCGAATTCAACAATAGTTATTTCTGATTTATTTTTCTTTTGGCAAAATTTGATTCTCCGTATAATTTCATTCGGAATATCAGGAACAACCTCAACGTCTTCTCCGTCATATTCCAAATTTCTCTCTTTGCGAATTACTTCCTGATACACCTGCCCTGTTGTTATATAATTATCGCGATCGCAGATTTGATTCGTAAATCGCTCATAATTTCCTAAATCCTGATCCGCTTCAATTCCATCTTCGCCGACAAAAACCTCGCCGTGTTCCGCTGGTCTAATAGTGCCAGCATCAATATTTACATACATATCGCATTTAATATTTGCCACGCGATACCCTTTTGACTGCAAAATTTTTCCTATTGACGCGGAAGCCACTCCCTTTCCGACAGACGACATAACGCCTCCGACTACAAAAATATACTTTCTTGTCTTTTCTATTTTTGCCATAATTATTATATTTTATCTAAATAATTTCACTGCTGAAAACTTCGTTAATTCTATTTGTGGCTTGATTATTCTCAACTAAATCGCTATCGCTATATTCAAAATTTTCATCGTAAACAGAATTAATAATAATAATTTCTTTAAACTTTTGCTTAATAATATCCTCAACAACTGTTTTATTTTTTATATCAGCAATCTTTTTCTGATGAAATTCGTATTTAAAACAAAGCGTTAAAATATTCTCGTTCAATTCCTTTAACTCAGACATTTTTAAGGTTGAGGCTATGGAATTGTTAAATTTTTTAGCTTCATTTATTATATCAGTCCAACCGTCTTTAATGTTGGTGAGTTTAATATTTACCGAACCATTTTTGTTAGGACAGGATTTTATATCCGCCTTATTACTGTCTGCTGTGATTTTTAAATTATCTTTTTTAATAAATTTTTCCACTTTTTTTTCTTCTATTTTTCCTTCTGCTTTACTCTCACAAAAATTTGAATGTTGGATAAAATTCTGCGAACATATTTCGATCACTGCTAATTCTAATGGCAACTGAACAATTTTTGTATTCGGCATCTCAGACAGCCGTTTGTTTAAAATTTCAATTATAGCAAAAATTTCTTTTTCAATCAATTTATTACTAAAATTCAAAACTTTTGATTTATCATCTTCCGTAAATTGCCTCGTAAATATTTCTAAGCTCGCATTTATCTTGATTAAAATCAATTTTCTAAAAAACTCTATTAAATCTTGCGTCAATTTTATTAAATTAACCCCTTGATTTAAATTTTTATTTATAGAAATAATACCGCTCTTTGCATCTTTTTTAATTAAAAATTCCGTGAGCGAAAAAATCAGACCGACATTCACTTTTGGAATAATTATTTCCGCCTGCTCTTCAGTAACCTCTTTTTCTCCAATAGACAATATCTGCCCTAACATACTTTCCGCGTCGCGCAAACAGCCCTCTGAATTATAAGCTATATTTTTCAAAATCTCTTCTTTTATTTTTACTCCCTCTTTTGCGCTTATTTCTGCCAAGCATTTTACTATTTTTTCTAAAGCGATTTTTTGAAAATCAAACCTTTGGCACCGCGAGATAATAGTCTGCGGCACTTTATGAACTTCAGTTGTTGCTAAAATAAAAATAACATTCCGCGGCGGCTCTTCAAGTGTTTTTAATAAAGCGTTAAACGCAGAAGTTGACAGCATATGAACCTCGTCAATAATAAACACTTTATATTTATTCGGATTAACAGCCACCCTTGAAACCGAAATTATATTTTCGCGCACATTATCAACTCCAGTGTGTGACGCTGCGTCTATCTCTATAATATTCAGATCGCTTCCAGTATTTATTGATTTACAACTATCACATTTATTGCACGGCTCAAATTCGTTATCTTTCCTTTTTTCGCAATTCAATGATTTAGAAATAATGCGAGCCAATGTCGTCTTCCCTACTCCGCGCGGACCGAAAAACAAAAAACTATGGGCGACTTTGCCCATTTTTATTTCATTCGTTATAATCTGTTTTATATGTTCCTGCCCAATGACCTCCGCAAAATTCATTGGACGATATTTTCTGTACAATACTTGCATAAAAAAATTCAAACAAATTTACTTTAAATATTTATAAATATCATGCCTGCCGATGGAAATAAAAACAATATCCCCATTTTCTTGCCGCTCAAATATTATTCTGTAATTTTTATTTATAGTAATAGACCAGATACCTTTTAATTTTCCATGCAATTGATGCAATCTCAAAGATGAGTGGATAGGATTTTTCCTGAATATAAGAACTTTTTCATCAGCAATTTTTTGAATATTCTTGGGTAATTTTTTAAACCTACTGCAAAATTTATCAGTATACAATATTTTTTTTACAATCATTCTATTTTTTTTTACATTAAATCTTTTAATGATTTTAATATTTTTAACTTGCCTTTTCTATAATCTTGCCTAGCCTCCTTGATTGATTTTAAAAGTTCTTTCTCTGATATTAAATTATTATCTAATTCAAGTAGATATTTAATATAACCGCTCACAGAATCAAATTTTTGCTGCTTAACTCTTTTTTTAATAAATTGTATTGTCTGGCTCGGAAGCGAGACGCTTAAAATTTGCCTCATATTTTTAAAATTTTATAAATTATATTTTAATTGTATTACAATTGTATTACAAAGTCAAATTACAAAACTTAAAATTTTATGGACTTTTCAAATTCTTAATTTTTCTTAACTATATTTTCAACTGCCGCCCATTTGCTTTTTCCATTTTTTGGAATTAAAATAACAACCTCATCCCCGGCTTCTCCTTTAAAGAATGTGACAGACGCGGTCAAAAGCTGCCATCGCTGGCTGTCAACCATAGCGTAAAATTGATTATCAGTTTCATTCTTTATCAATATTCCTATTAAACGGCTCCGCGCGGCTGGGCTAATCTGCTTATAAATAAAGGTTCCATCCTTTTTAATAATTAATTTCATTATATCCCCTTCTATTAATTGCGACTTTGACGCGTAATTAGACGGCACGCTATAGCGCTTGCCGTCAGGTCCAATCATCTCTTTTCCGTCAAAAACGCCTTCTATTATTTTCTGTCCTTCCTCGTCTTCTTCCTGTTTTAATTCTAAATTTTCTTTTATGGCTGGTTCTATAGAAAAATTTTCTTCAACGGCTTCTTTGTCCAAATATTTCAAAATCTGATTTATTTCCTCTTTAATTTTTAACAACCTCAATTTTGCGTAAGAAAGCTTGCTTGCCATCTCTTCATCCTGATCACTTTCAACCTCTTCGTTATACTTTGTTTCGCGCGCCTCTTCTTCGCTATCTTCGCTAATATTTCCGCCTTCACCAATTTCTAATTCTTCCGCGCTCGCGTTTTCAATGTCGTCGGTTTCATTAATCGTCTCTTTAATTTCCAGTTCATCGTCCAACGCTTTATCTAATAATCCTTCGTCTAAATTTTTGTTTTTGTTTTGATCTGTCATAATTTTTATTTTTAAGTTATCTTATTTTTTTATAATTAAATTTCAAAAAACAGATTACAAATAATCCCTTAATTTTTCAATATTTTCAAACTTCCCTATTTTCTCTAAAGACTTTGCTTCAATCTGGCGGATGCGCTCGCGGGTAACTCCAAACTCCTGTCCGACCTCTTCTAATGTATGCGTGATGCCGTCCTCTAAACCGAAACGCATCTCTAATATTTTCTTTTCGCGCGCGGACAGCCCCTTTATAATTTCACTAACATAACCCCTTAATAATTTTAGTCCTGCCAATCTATCAGGACTAATGCTTTTTGAATCCTCTAAAAAGTTTTGCAGAGTGCTGTCCTTTTCATCGTCGCCGACAGAAGTTTCCAGTGATATTGTATCTTGTGAAATTTTAATAATTTGCCTTACTTTGTCTAATTCGTCTCCCATTTCAGCTGATAATTCCTCTGGCAGCGGCTCTCTTCCTAAATCCTGAACTAGTCGCCTTTCCGCCTGCTTGAAGCGATTGATAGTCTCTACCATATGCACGGGAATTCTAATTGTCCTTGACTGGTCGGCCAACGCGCGAGTTATTGCCTGTCTAATCCACCATGTAGCGTAAGTTGAAAATTTATATCCTTTTTTATAATCAAATTTCTGGACTGCCCTAAACAACCCTATATTCCCTTCTTGGATTAAATCAAGCATTGATAATTTCCGTCCGACAAATCTTTTCGCGATTGAAACGACTAATCTTAAATTGGATTCTAATAATTTTTTATACGCGGCGCTATTCCCTTTTTCTTTCTCTTTAGCTAAAGAAATCTCTTCTTCTTGTTTTAAAAGAGGAATCTTTCCTATCTCGCGAAGATACATCTGTATTGAGTCGCTTGAAATATTACCAAGGTCAAACCGCTCGCTGATGCCGCCGACAGCGCTCACTTTAGAAAAAACTTCGTCCTTTTCTTCTTTAGATAATAGCATTCCCTTGCTGTCAGCCTCTATAATCCTAAACCCGAATTCATCCACCTGCTCTAAAAAATCTTCCACTAATTCCGTGTAATTCTCCATATAAGGAAAAAAGCGGAGAACCTCCTGCTCTGTTAAAAAACCGCGATTTCTGCCTTTTTTGATTAAACCCGCTATGGCTTCTGGCGTCGGAGCGATAATTTTAATTTTTTCAATTCTCCTGGCTTTTCTTTTTGCCAACGGCTTTTTGGCGATTTTTTTACGCTCTGTTTTTTTAATCGATTTTTTCTGCCTTGCTAAAATTTTCTTATCGCCAAATTTTTTAACAACTGTTTTAGATTTTGCTGTTTTTTTTAATTTTACTGTTTGCGCGCGTTTTTTAACTTTCAAAACTTTCACTTCTTTTTTATTCGCTGATTTTTCCCGCTTCTTTTTCGCATTTTTTGGCTTTAATTTTATTTTTGTTTTAAGCATAAATAAATAATAATTAAACTTTAACGCTTTTCTAATAAAAAATTATACTTCCAATCTCAATAGACTTTCATCCAATTCTTTCGCTTTAGATAACAACTCGTCTATCGCCTCCTCTGCGTTATTCTCTTCCGCTTTTCTCATCTCTTTTTCTATGTTTGCTTTCTGTTTTAGAATATAACTTTTTTTTAATTCACGCAAATTTTCTGCCGCCTGTTTTTCCGCCTGTTTTAAATTAAAATCTAAAAAATCCCTTTCTGCTATCAATAAAAAACTTTGCGACAAATTAAAAAGCGCGCTATCTTCTTGTTTCAACATATTAACAAATTTATCAACGGAAAAATTTTTCTGTTCATTTTTATAAAAAGCAGACAAACGACCGCAAAAACCGATTATTTTTTCATCTGCTAAAATCTTTAAGTCAAAATCAGCTGTAGAAAAAATACCTGGAAATTTCAATAAAATCGCCGCGGTCTCTTCCGCGATTTGCAAATCCCGATCTTTCTTTACCGCTGTCTTTCCGCTTTCCGATTTTATTGATCCGCTCCGCGCTTCATTTTTATTGTCTTTCTTGATAGCTTCGCGTAAAATTTCCTCTGAAACCTCCACTGTTCTGGATAATTTTTTAAGATAATAATTTTGTTCAACTAAGTCAGGCATTTTTTTTATGATCGGCAAAAGCGACTTAACAATCTTTTTTTTGCCTGAAATATCTTCAACGGAAAAACTTTTCAATGCCTGCTGAAAATAATATTCCAAAACTGGTTCCGCGTTTTTAATCGCGTTTAACCAATCTTGCTGGTTGTTTTTTATGCACTCGTCAGGATCTTTGCCAGCAGGTAGTTGAATTATCTTAATATTCATTCCTAAAAATAATGCTAAATCAATCCCTTTTTTAACGGCATTCTGTCCAGCCAAATCAGCATCAAATGCCAGCAATAGATTGTCGGTATATCTTTTTAAAATTTTAATCTGCGTTTCAGTCAAAGCGGTTCCAGATGTTGCCGCTGTATTTTTAGTTTCAATGCTATGCGCTGAAATCAGGTCCATTTGCCCTTCAACTAAAATCACGCTATTTTTTTGCCGAATTGAATTTTTTGCCTTGTCTAATCCGTATAAAATTTCGCTCTTATTGTAAATATCCGTCTGCGGACTGTTAATGTATTTAGCGCTGTCGCTTTTATCTAAAGCCCGCGCGCTGAATCCGACTGTCTGCCCGTGCAGATTATTTATCGGAAACATCAATCGGTTGCGAAAACGGTCATAACATCGTCCGCTGTCTTTTTTCACTATCAATCCGCTTGCTAAAATCTCGTCCTGCTTGTATCCTTTGCTTGCTAAAAAATCCATAGTCTTATTCCAAGAATTCGGCGCGTATCCTAATTCAAAATCGCTTATTGACTGTTCACCAACCCTTCTTTCCCGCA
>JAYEJQ010000013.1:0-5411 GCA_034660735.1 Patescibacteria group bacterium
AATCTTTTTAAAATCTACAAAATCGGAATTCAAAAAGCGAAGGAGTATATTTAAAATTTACGACAGACTAAATTTTATCAACTCTTTTTTTATTTTTTGATCATCAACTTCAAATCCTGGCTTATAAAAAATTTTTTCAGTGTAATTAATATCATCAAAATAAGACAGTTGTTCCCTGAAAATTCTCGGATTAAATTCTCTCTTGAAAATACTGTTCGCTCTTGTAATTATTTTATCTATTGAATAATATTTATTTATTATGAAATAAAGATCAATATAATCTTTCCATTTCGCTTTTCTGCCTAAAGCATACGCTTTCATAGCCGCCAAACTTAATAAATCAGGCATTTTTAATACATTTTCAAAATTCTTGGAAAAATTAATTTTAAAAGGGTAATGGAAAAAAGTGGACTGCACATTATTTATAAAAAATGTAAATTGCCCTTTTTTATCTTTATATACTTTGCTTATTCTCCATCCTTATTTATTTATTGCTTTTTTAATTTTTAAATTATCAAATTCTTCAAACGAAAAAAAAATCAAAATCTATTGACTCTCTGTGTCCAATTTGCAAAGCAATAGCAGTGCCGCCGACTAAGCCGAATTTTTTTATAAACTTTTTAATAAGCGGCAATAATTCTTTCTGCTCTTTTGTTAAAATTTTTTTATGCATATTTCTTAAAATACAGCCCGAAATAATGTTTTGTTTTTACGCCGTAATTACATCTTTTTTGTTTTGCCTGCTTTCTAAAAATTTTAGCCATTTTTTTAATGCCCAAAATCTTAATCAATTTCTGCACGTCGTCCCAATCGCCATAATTCAGCGTTGCCTCAACTATTGCTTCAGCGTTAAGGGCGTCATAATCCTTTACATACCAGACAAGGTGTTTTCTTTTTTTTTATAAAATCATGAATATCCATAATATAATTTTTTAAAATAATCCGCCAGCGCCTGTGGCTTTGTCAATCGCTTGATTTACCATCGCGTCAGCTTCCTTGTTCCGCTCGCGCGGAATATGAATAAAAACTATTTTTGAAAAATCAAGCATTAAATTCCATACTTGAATAAAAAATTTTTGCATCCTTTCATTTTCTATTTTATATTGATGATTTAATTGCTTCACGATGAGTTCGCTGTCTAAAAAACATTCCAATTCCGCCTGCTTAGCATTTTGTTTGCCGATCAGGCTTTTTGCTTTTTTCAGCGCGAAAATTAAAGCCTGATATTCAGCTTCATTATTGGTCGCCTTGCCAATATATTCGCCATAACTTTTATTCAAGCCATCTCCCTGAATAACAGCGCCAATCCCAGCAGGACCTGGATTTCCGCGAGCGCCACCGTCTGTGTAAATGGTTATTTTCCGCATAAAATTTTTTTATTATTTTTTATAATGAATATTGAAAAAATAATCCAAAATACAATTATTAAAGCATCGTAAAAAAAGCTATTTGCTGAATGCATCATTTTAAATCTATTAAAATTAGTAAAAATACCGCGCACGTATTCGTAAATTATCAAAATAACAACAAGACTAAAAAGAGTGTAGGCAAAATTTGAAAATGAAAAAATTGTTATATTTTTTAAATTGATATTTTTTTTATATACTTTTCGCCTTGCAGTAAAATAATTATTTTTTGCATAAATATTATTTTTCAATTTTTTCAACTTTTATTTTTTTAATCTCAACTAAATCTTTGTAAATTAAAACTGAATAAATCAATACTATCGGACTAATTAAAAGATATATTAAGTTTGAAAATATTTGACTAATAATATTAGCAATGCTGCCTTTTTCTGCAAATAATTCTGGAATAGATAAAAATAGGACAAATAATACAAGAATCAAGCAAACAAATAATTGTCTTCCAACGACTGCCCACCAATAATTTTTTATCAATTCTTTGCTCCTTTTTAATGCCGACATTGATTTGTATCCTTCAAAAATTAATGTATATTTAGAAAAACTATAATAAACAGCAAAAATAATTCCTGGAATAATAAACAGCAGCGACCAAAGAATAACAAAAATTGCAGTTATAGCGCCAATCACAACATAACTCCAAAAATAATTCATTGCTTCTTTAAAAGCTTCTTTAATTTTTTGTTCTGATGAAAAATTTTTCAAAAGGACTAACAACCCTATTTGAGATATTGTTCCTATATAAATAGCCACTAATACGGATATAATGCCCAGTAACCCTAAAATAATATTTATAATTGAAACCATTATTGTGTTTGCTGAATTTTGAAATACAATCGTAGCAATAGCAAATAGACCCAAAACAATTGCTAATGGCAAAAATCCTAAAATAGGGACACAATTCATCCCGACAAATTTCCAGAATTTCTGCTGATAAATCTCTAAAGATTTTTTTAATAAATCAGAAGGAGAAGTTATTTTTTTCTTCTCCATAATTCGTGTGTCTCCAATTTGAGAAGAAAGCGAATGTTGTTCTTGTTCCATAAATTTAAATTTAAGAATAAGTTAAAATTTTAATTTTTAATTGTCGTTTTTAATTTTTCATTTTTACTTTTTAAATTTTCATCCATCTCTCCCCAGTTATCTCCTGCTTTTGCGTCAACAATTATTGGCACTTTTAATTTTACCACGCTTTCCATTATTTTTCTAATTTTATTAGTTAAATTGCCCAAACTTTTTTCCTTAACTTCAAAAATAAGTTCGTCATGAACTTGCAAAAGCATTTTTATTTCATCTTTTTCGCAATTCTTATCAATAAAATTTTGAACTTCAATCATCGCTATTTTTATCATATCCGCCGCGGTACCTTGTATCGGCGCGTTAACCGCCATTCGCTCGGCTGCTTTTTTTATCTGAATCATTGTTGAATTTATATCTGGCAAATACCGCCGTCTTTTAAAAAGCGTCTCTGCATACCCTTTTTCGCGCGCGATTTCTATTATTCGGTCTATAAAATTTTTTACCCCGCTGTAAACATTGAAATATATTTCAATAAATTCACGCGCTCTCTCGTAAGAGATGCCTGCCGCCTGCGAAAGTCCGCGCGGTCCCTGCCCGTATAAAACGCCGAAATTTATCGCCTTTGCCTCATTCCGCATTTCTGAAGTCACTGATTTAATATCTACTTGATTTATTTCAGCAGCGGTAGAAATATGAATATCGGCTCCATTCATAAACGCTTTTATCATTTTCTCATCGTTTGACATTGACGCGGCAAGCCGAAGTTCAATTTGAGAATAATCAAGCGCGATCAGCTTGTATCCTTGTTTAGCGATAAACGTTCGGCGAATCTCTTTTCCGTCTTTGCCGCGGACAGGAATATTCTGCAGATTAGGATTACTTGAAGAAAGCCGCCCGGTGGAAGTTATTGTCTGATTAAAACTTGTGTGTAAACGGTTAGTTTCTGAATTTATCAATTTTGGCAAAGCGTCAATGTAAGTATTCTTCAATTTTTCCAACATTCTGTTTTCTTGAATTAATTTTATGACAGGATGAACATCTTTTAACTTTTCCAAATCCTCGGCAGAAGTTGAAAATCCGGTTTTGTTTTTCTTTATCCTAGCTATCGGCAGGTTTAATTTTTCAAACAAAATTTCTTTTAGTTGTTTAGGAGAATTAATATTAAATTCCGCGCCTGCTAATTGATAAACTTTTTTGGTTATCACGCCTATCCTTTGCTGAAATTCAATTGATTTCTTGCGCAAAAATTCTTGATCTATTTTTATTCCGTTTCTTTCCATTTTTACCAAAACAAAAATTAAAGGCATCTCTATGTTATAAAAAAGTTTATTCAATCTAAATTTTTCCAAGTCCAATTTTAATTTTTTCGCCAAACGAAAAGTAAAATCCGCGTCTTCACAGCAGTAATTATATATTTTTTCAATCGGAATATCAGCAAATCCGATTTTATTTTTCCCTTTTCCTAACAATTCTGTTTTGTTAATTTTCTGATGCCCGCAACGTGCGAAAGACAGAGTGTCTAAATTATGCTGGCGTGTTCCGGGGTTTAGCAGATATGAAGCAACTCGCGTATCAAATTCAACTCCATTAACTCTAATCTCATAATTTTCTAAAACAGAAATGTCATATTTAATATTATGACCGATCTTTTTAATCTCTCTGTTTTCAAAAATCGCTTTTAATTTCGTTAAATAAAAATCTATTTCTGATTTTTGGCATCCATTTTTTTGATAATTAAACAAATTATCCTTGATTCTTAATTTTTGATTCTTAATTCTTACATAATACGCCTCTCCGTCTTTCCAGCAAAAACCGATTCCTAATATATTGGCTAACAACGTATTGGAACTGTCCGCTTCAATATCAAAAGCAAACTTTTTTTGCTGTTTTAATTTTGTTAAAAATTTTTCAAATTCGTCTTTATCGTCAATAAGATTATAATTAAAAAGTTTCAAATTTCTTTCAAATTTATCTTCTGGTCCATCAAAGGTTGAATTGGAGCTATTTTTTGCTATTTCATATAGCCGCGGCAACAAAGATTTGAATTCAAATTTAGAAAAAATTTTTGCCGCCTCTGTTGCGTCGAAATTTTTAAAATCAGTTTTATCTAAATCAAAATCAATTTTAACATCCGTGATAATGGTCGCCAATCTTTTACTTAAATAAACATTGTCTTTATGCTTAATCAGCAGCTCGCGTATTCGTTTTTTTATTTTTTCAGAATTAATGTTTTTATAAATGTTGTCCAAAGTTTTAAAATTTTGCAGCAAATTTACGGCTGTTTTTTCGCCAATTCCTCGCGCTCCAGGAATATTATCGCTCGGGTCGCCGCGCAAAGATTTATAATCAATTATCTGCTCTGGGATTAATCCAAAACGGTCTTCAACCATTTTTGCGTCATAAAGAACGCTATCCGACAACCCCCTGCTCATCGTATAAACTTTCGTGTTATTGCTGATTAGCTGCAATGTGTCTAAATCTCCCGTGATAATAATTTTCTCAATAGTTCCATCTGTCTGTTTGACAATAGCGCCGATTAAATCATCAGCTTCCATTCCTGACAATTCAAAAATAGGAATATTAAAAGCCGCCGCAACCTCTTTCACTAACGGTATCTGCTCGTAAAGTTCGTTCGGAGCCGAAACCCGCGTAGCTTTATATTCTTTATACTCCTTGTGTCGCCAAGTAGGATCTTTTTTATCCAAAGTCAAAACAACATAAGACGGACTGAATTCGCGAATTGCTTTCAGTAAAACAGAAGTAAAACCATAAACCGCGTTCATCATTTTTCCGTCCTTTAATCCCAAAGTTTTTGGTAAAGCGTGAAAACTGCGATGAATTAAAGCGTTCCCGTCTATGACCAACATTTTTTTCTTTTTTGTGTCGCTCATCTGTTTTATTTTTAAATTTACCTTAAAATAGACAAAATATCGGCTTTTTTTAAGACATTTCGTAATTCAAAAAATTTAT
>JAYEJQ010000014.1:0-12950 GCA_034660735.1 Patescibacteria group bacterium
TTAACGCGGAAGTGAATTTTAATATTCCTAATTGGCTGCTTTCACAGCCGATCGCAAACAGCAAAATCAATTTAACAAACCCAATTAAAAGTTCAGCGGATTTTCTGATTATTTTAGGCAAAGACGCAGCGAGTTTGTAAGATTTTTTTCATAAATCAAAAATATGTCAATACAAAAAAACAATTTCGCGTTTATTGACAGCCAGAACCTTAATTTAGGCATCCAAAGTTTGGGCTGGAAATTGGACTATAAAAAATTCAGAATATATCTAAAAGAAAAATACAAAATTACAACAGCCTATATGTTTATTGGATATATTCAAAATAATCAGGATTTATATTCTTTTCTGCAAAAAATTGGTTATATTTTAGTTTTTAAGCCGACATTGCCAGATAAAGACAGAAACATCAAAGGAAATGTTAATGCTGACTTAGTCTTGCGTGTAATGATTGATTATAAAAAATTTGACAAAGCCGTAATTATTACAAGTGATGGCGATTTTTATTCATTGATAAAATATTTATATAAAAACAAAAAATTAAACTTTGTTATAAGTCCGTATATTAAAACTTGCTCTATCCTTCTTAAGAAAACCGCAAAAGAAAAAATCATTTTTATGGATAATTTAAGAAAAAAACTTGAATACAAAAAATACCGCTAATGGACAAAACCAGTAGAGGTATTTTTTATATGTATTCTGTTTTTAGAATAACATAATTTAAAAATATGTCAATATTTCAAATACAAAAAGTCGCTATTGTCGGCAGAACTAATGCCGGCAAATCAACATTATTTAATAAATTAATCAGCAAAAAACACGCGATAACTTCCAAAATCAGAGAGACGACCCGCGACGCAAATCAGGCGACCTGCGAATGGCGCGGAAAAGAATTTATTTTATACGACACTGCGGGATCGGATATTAAAATAAAAGACGAAATTGATAAGCAGGTTATAGAACAGAGCCAAAATTTAATCGCCAAATCTGATTTGATTATTTTTCTATTGGACGGCAAAGAAGAGATGCTTCCGCAAGATATTAAAATAGCGCGCGAGCTTAGAAAAATACGAACTCCGATTATTTTAGCGATAAACAAAATAGACAATGCGAAGATCAGAAAAAACACGGATCTATTTGAATTTGAAGCGCTCGGTTTTGGCAAGCCGAACCCTATCTCCGCAATTTCAGGAATCGGAACAGGCGATTTATTAGATGTGATAGTTGCTGAATTAAAAAAAATAAAACCGAAAAAAAAGATTAAAAAGGATGAAATAAAAATTGAAAAAACGAAAAAAATTAAAATCGCGATAGTTGGCAGACCGAACGTTGGAAAATCATCAATACTGAACGGTTTGCTGAAAAGAAAAGTTGATATTAAAAACCAAGAAGAGATTATTGTATCGGACATCGCGCACACAACCCGCGAGCCGCAAAAAAGAAAAATTACCGGCAAGGACTCTTTGCTGGAATTTAGCGATACCGCCGGCATCAGGCGAAAAACGAAAACCGACCGCAAAGGGCTGGAAATATTAAGCGTTAAAAAAAGCATAACAACATTGAAGCAGGCGGATATCGCTTTATTTATTATTGATATTCACGAACCGATTACAAGCCAAGACCAAAAATTAGCGAGCTTGATTATTAAAAACAATGTGAGCGCGATTATTATCGCGAATAAATGGGACTTAATTTCTGGAAAAGACACGGGTAGCGACAAAGAGTATTCTGAAAATTTAAGAGCTTCACTGCCCCATCTGAAATGGGCGCCGATTATTTTCACTTCAGCCATTATTGGAAAAAATATCAATAAAATAACAGATTTAGTTGAAGAGATAAGTGTAGAAAGAGTTAAAAAAATTCCGAACGAGGAGTTGAAAATTTTTATTGAAAAAGTTATTCATCTTCATCATCCTGTAAAAAGAAAAGGCGCGAACCATCCGCATATTAAATCTTTTTCCCAAACAGACGTTGCCTCTCCGCAATTCGTTGTTAAAATTAAAAAAAACGATACACTCAGTTTTGCTTATCTGAAATTCATTGAAAAAAAACTCCGCGAAGAATACGGCTTTATCGGCTCGCCTGTTCAAATTAAAGTTGGGAATTAAATTACAGTAAAAATTTTACATTTCGTAATTCAAAAAAATTTAAAATATGCATATAGTCCACTTAATCGTCGGATTGGGAAATCCGGGCGAAAAATATAGATTGACCCGCCATAACGCGGGATTTTTGGCGATTAACCAATTCCGCGAACAGTTTATAAAAGAGGGCTCTGATTTTTCCGAATGGAAATTTAATAAAAAATTCAACGCTGAAATTTCCAAAGGCGAAATTGAAAATAGAAAAATTATTTTAGCAAAGCCGCAAACTTTTATGAACAACTCAGGCGTTGCGGTCCAATCACTAATAAATTTTTACAAAATTAAAATTGAAAATATTTTAATTATCCACGATGATATTGACTTGCCGATAGAAACAAGTAAAATACAAAAGAATAAATCTTCTGCTGGGCACAAAGGGGTCCAATCAATTATAGACGGGTTGAATTCAAAAAATTTTACTCGCTTGCGGATCGGCATAAATCCAAAAATAAAAAACGGGATTTCAAAATTAAAAATCCCAACAGAAAAATTCGCGCTGGAAAAATTTAAGAAAGAGGAGTTAGAAATAATAAAACAAGCATTAAAACAGATTAAAATTATTTAGTTATTAGACTTGTCGCATAATAAATTTCCCCGTAGCGAATACGGGATAAATTCCGCGAGATTTTCAGATTTTGAGACAAATATTTCATCCCCCCTCTCGCGAGAAGGGGGATGTAAAATTTGACCAAAATATGTAAATCGCAGTAAAAAGTTATTATGCGACAAGTCTATTATCTCATATGTCAATAATTGACAAAATCATAATCAAAGGCGCGCGGACGCATAATTTGAAAAATGTGAGCGTTGAAATTCCGCGAAACAAATTCACAGTTATTACAGGACCATCAGGATCAGGTAAATCGTCGCTCGCTTTTGACACTATTTACGCCGAAGGGCAGCGGAGATACGCAGAGAGTTTTTCCGCTTACGCGCGGCAATTTTTAGGAGTAGCGGATAAGCCCGATGTTGATGAAATACAAGGGCTGTCACCGACAATATCTATTGACCAAAAAAAAGCGATCCGCAATCCTCGCTCAACGGTCGGAACGATGACGGAAATCTATGACTATATCCGCCTTCTTTTCGCGCGAATCGGCGAACCGCATTGCGTTAATTGCGGAAAAAAAATAATCAAAAAAATCATCTATCTGTCCGGCGCGGATGAAACAAGCAAAAAAAAGAGGATTGAAATTCTTATTTGCCCAAAATGCAAAACAAAATTTCCAAAACTTGAACCGTCGCTTTTTTCTTTTAATTCACCTTATGGCGCCTGCGCCCGCTGCAAAGGGTTAGGAATTGAACTAAAATTTGATCCTAATCTGCTCATCCCGAATAAAAAACTTAGTTTGGCGGAAGGAGCCATACAGCCATGGACTAAATTTTTTTCCAACCAATCCGTTTATTGGGAAAAATTAAGACATATCGCGAAAAAACTTCATTTCTCCCTTGAAATTCCCGTGGAAAAACTAAAAAAAGAAAAATTGGAAATAATATTATATGGAGAAAAAGACAATAAAAATGGCGGATTTGAAGGAGTGATTGAAATTCTTCAAAAAAAATACGAAAAAATTAACTCTGATTTTTTGCGGACTGAAATTGAAAAATATATGAGAACATTTTCTTGTTCCGTATGCGGCGGCAGAAAACTCAGAGTGGAAGCGCTTAATGTTAAAATCTCGCAAAAAATAATCAGCGATATAACAGAGATGCCTATTGAATGCGCGCAAAAATGGTTTAAAAATTTGAAACTGAATACTACTAAGCAAAAAATCAGCAATCCGATTATTAAAGAAATAAACAAAAGAATTAAATCTCTTGCGTCTGTAGGGCTGCCGTATCTGTCCCTTAATCGCAACGCGGCGAGTCTAAGCGGAGGCGAAGAGCAGCGAATTAAGTTAGCCAGTCAGATCAACTCTCTTTTAACTGGCGTAACTTATGTTTTAGATGAGCCGTCAATCGGACTTCATCCGCGCGATATTGATAAACTTATTAAAACTCTGAAACAACTTCGCGATTTTGGAAATACGATTATCGTTGTTGAGCATGACGAGCATATAATAAAATCAGCTGACCATATTATTGACATAGGTCCTGGGGCTGGAATTTACGGCGGCGAAATTATAGCAGAAGGATCCTTGAAAGAAATTTTAAAAAGCAAAAAATCGCTCACTGGAAAATATCTGCGGAATAAAGATGGACTGAAAAAACAAAAAAATAACGATGGCAAAAACAAAACTGCTGAAAAATTTATAGAAATTATAGGGGCACGAGAGCATAATCTGAAAAATATCAATGTTAAATTTCCGTTAAGCAAGCTTATCTGCGTAACAGGCGTTTCAGGAAGCGGCAAATCTACTTTAGTTATTGATATTTTAGCCAAAGCTTTAACAAAAAAATTTTACCGCTCCAAAGCGCTACCTGGAAAACATAAAGAGATGAGAGGCATTAAAAACATAAACAAAATAATAAGCGTAGATCAGTCTCCGATCGGACGCACTCCAAGATCTAATCCTGTCACTTACACTGGAATTTTTAATTATATCAGAAACCTGTTTGCGAATCTTCCTGAATCTAAAACTAAAAAATACGATCCTGGTTTTTTCAGCTTTAATGTTGACGGCGGCCGCTGCCAATATTGCGGAGGCGACGGGTATAAAAAAGTTGAGATGCAATTCTTAACTGATATCTATATAAAATGCGAAGCATGCGGTGGCAAAAGGTATAATGACAAAATTTTAGAAATCTATTATAAAGGAAAAAACATTGCTGATATATTGGATATGAGCGTGATGGAAGCGACAAAATTTTTTAAAAATATTCCGATAATTTACGAAAAATTGGAAATTCTAAATCAAGTAGGACTAAACTATCTTCCATTAGGGCAATCCGCCACAACATTAAGCGGCGGCGAAGCGCAAAGGATAAAATTAGCCGCGGAACTCTCCAAACGGTCAACTGGCAACAGTTTATATATTTTAGATGAGCCGACAACAGGACTGCATTTTGACGATATCAGTAAACTCTTAATTGTGTTAAAAAAAATAGTTGAAAAAGGCAACACTGTTTTAATTATTGAACATAATTTAAAAATTATTAGGCAGGCGGATTGGATCATTGATTTAGGTCCTGATGGCGGAGAAAGCGGCGGATCTATTGTGGCGCAAGGCGACCTAAACACAATAAGGCAATGCAAAAAAAGCTGGACAGGAAAATACTTGCGATAATTTTGGCAATTTTATTTTTTTAGTGTATAATAAAAACAATTCAAAAATCAAAAATCAAAATGCAAAATAAAAAAAATCATTTAAAAATTCTATTGCTGATTTTAGTTTTACTTGTTAGTTCTGGATTTAGCTGTAAGTGTGTATCGCAAAAAACAAGAGAAGCTTTAAAACCGATAACTCTTAACTACTGGCGAACTTGGGATACCTCAGACGATTTTTCCGATTTAATTCAAGCATACCAAAAATTACATCCTAATATTACGATTAATTACAAAAAACTGCGATATGAAGAATACGAAAGACTTCTCTTGGAAGCGTGGGCTGAAGATCGCGGTCCTGACATTTTCTCTATTCATAATACATGGGGGCTCAACTATAAAAACAAAATAACTCCTATTCCTGATGTAATTAAAATGCCTTATATTTATTATAAAAACGCTATTCCTGGCTGCGACCGCAAAAAAGAGCAGATGACAGAATTTAAAGAAACTCCGCTACCATCCCTATTTGATATAAAAAATAATTTTGCGGAAACAGTCTATCCCGATATCATATTTAAAGACGACAAAGGAAAAAGCAGGATTTACGCGTTGCCGCTGTCTCTTGACACATTAGTTTTGTTTCACAATCGCGATCTGTTAGATAGAGCAAATATCCCTTATCCGCCTGAGGACTGGGAAGAATTTATTGAAAATACGCGCGCTTTAACAATAACTGACGAGGAACAAAAAAATGTCATTCAAGCAGGAGCCGCGCTAGGAACATTTGACAATATAGAAAGGGCTTTTGATATTATCGCTTTATTGATGCTGCAAAACGGATCTAATCTAAATAATTTAGCTAACGATCAATCGCTTGAAGCTCTAAATTTTTATCTTGACTTTGCGTCGCCTGGCAGAGAAATCTACACATGGAACAATGATATGCCAAACTCGCTTGACGCTTTTGCGCAAGGACGATTAGCATTTTTCTTCGGCTATTCATATCATATCCCTATCATAAAAAGCAAGTCGCCAACGTTGAATTTTGCTATAAGCCCGATGGTTCAAATAAATAAAACTCATCCTGTTAACTACGCAAATTATTGGATGGAAACCGTTTCTAAAAAAAGCAACCACACAAAAGAGGCATGGGATTTTTTAATATTCGCGGCTGATGAAAAAAATGTTGTAAAATATTTAAACAAAACAAAAAAACCGACAGCGTTGCGATCTCTAATTAAGGAGCAAGAAAAAGATCATTTAATTAAGCCTTTTGCAACGCAAATTTTAACAGCGGAAAATTGGCATAATATAAAAAATTTCAACTACGCTGAAGAGCAATTCAGCCAAATGTTTGAAACGATTTATGGCGAGGAAGATACTGATATCAAAAAACTTTTTGAATTTACCATTAATAAAATCAGGAAAATAAAATAATTTACATAGATTACGAAATAACTTTGCGAATAATTTTCCACACTTTTTATAATTCAAATAATCATGCTGAACAAAATATATATTAAAATATTTTTCATATTCTGTGTTTTTAATATTTTATGTTCGCCATTGTGCGCGACCGCGTGGGACATAGGCGATCCTATAATCCCAACAGCTTGCACAGATGGAGCGGCTGAAAATTGTGGCGTTAGCGATATAGTTCAAACCGCCTTAAATGTTTTCCAGCTAATACTTGGCGTTTTGGGAAGTCTTGCGCTTCTGTTTTGTATTTACGGCGGATTTATCTGGATTTTATCACGCGGCAACCAGCAAATGATAGAACAGGGGAAAAATATTCTGCTTGGCGCGGCAATCGGATTGACTTTAGTCTTATGCAGCTGGGTAATTATTAACTTTGTCATTGCCGCGCTGACTGGACACTCTGCTTTTAATAATATAAAAATATTCGATAAAGTATGGTGGAAAAATAAAAATTAAAAAAAACAATATGATTTATAAACTAAAAAAAATTTATTCTGCTGTTATAATAATTTTATTGCCTTTTATCGCTAAAGCGCAATTAACAAATCCGTTAGGTAATGAAAATGATGATCCGCGAGTTGTTATTGGGAATGCTATAGCCGGAGCTTTAGGCATATTAGGATCTTTGGCGCTGGCAACTTTTATTTATGGCGGATTTATCTGGATGCTTTCTGGCGGAAGTCCTGAAAGGATAGAAAAAGGCAAAAAAATTTTAGTATGGGCAGTTATCGGGCTTGTTATTATATTAACAAGTTATGTCATAGTAAACTTCATTTTCGGCGAAGGCGTCGCGTCGCTATTTATTATAATTTAAAAATGTGGTATAATAATTAAAATATTAAAATATATAAACATTGAAGCATATAAATCGCCATATTCAAAACATTAAAAAAATAAATCAAGATTTGTTTAAATGTTTATGTGCTTAAATATTTATATGTTATATAGAAAGGTGGTGAAAAAAAATGAAAAAATTAATTTCCTTTGTTTTGATTAGCATTTTTTGTTTTTCAATGTGCGCTTCAGTCGCCATGGCTCAAACTTACGGATTGGAATATTCTTCTATTATGGAATTAGGAACTCGCGGTTTAAGGCAGATGATTTTCACTGTTATTAATATTATTTTAGGATTTTTGGGTGTTTTGGCTATCGTTATTGTTCTAATAGGCGGATTTAAATGGATGACTTCAGGCGGTTCAGAAGAAAAAATCGGAGAAGCGCGTCAGATGATTATTGCTGGTATTGTCGGTTTAGCTATTGTATTGGCAGCTTACGCAATCGCTCAGTTTGTTGTTGTAAGTCTTGTTAACGCTACTAATTAAAATTACTCCATTATACAAATTGGCAGAGATTTTATCTCTGCCTAAATAACGAGATTGGATATATTGTTATTTAGACAGAGATAAAATAAAGTATAAAAACCCAAAAAGTAATTGTGGATATAAAATTTATAATCACCAATCAATTTTGAGTATTCAATTGTTGTTTTTATTTTCTTTGAATTACAAAATATTGTCATCCTGAATTTATTTCAGGATCTGTGCTTGTTGTTAATCGAATATTACTCAGCAAAATATACTATGATATTTAAAATTTTGACAAGCTTAATCATAATATAATTAATAATAATGACAGATCCTGAAATAAATTCAGGATGACAATTTGGAAAATTTAAAATTACAATAATATTTTGAACTATTTCGTAATTCAAAATACTTTTTTATTTTTAGTTTTTAATTTTTACCATGTTTTGTTTTAAAAAAAAATCGCTTTTAATTATATTGTCAATTTTACTATTGGCAAATTTTGTTATGGTAGGCGCGAATGCTTTTAATTCTGGATTAAATAAAACCGCTGAAACAGCTGGTTTAATAAATAAAGATGCTACTAATATACCAAACATACAAGAAACCATCGGGCAAATAATCGGAATTATTTTATCGTTTCTGGGAATAATCTTTTTTGTCTTAGTTATTTACGGCGGATTTTTATGGATGACAGCGGCTGGTAGCGAAGAACAGGTCGGCAAGGCTAAAAAAATTATTACCTACGCGGCTATCGGGATTATTATTATATTATCAGCATATGTGATAACCAACTTTATCACTACCGAATTTACTAAAATAGTAGTGCCTTAAGCTGGGTAATTTCATAAATTGCTAAATTCTAATAATTTTAAAAAGAAACAAAATTAACCTTTTATAATTTTATATTAAAATGATTATTTTAAATAAAATATTAAAAGATAAATTCCGAATTATTATGGATTACGAAATATCATTCTAATTACCGCCTATCATCCTGCCACGCTGCTCGCGAGCGGCGGGGCAGGATGACAACTTACAAGAAAACTGCAAATTCTTAATATTTTAATTTTTGCATTTTGATTTTTGACTTATTTTTTATGTTTAAAAAAATACTTTTACTCACAATAATATTTTTATCTATTTTTAGTTTGCAATGCGCTGCCACAACTACAGCAGATAAAGCAAAACCGCTTAATTTATCTAATTCCTCTGGATTTTTAAACACAGCTGTTGAAGAAGCAGGATATGATCCTACAAAAAAAGACATTGACCCGATTATCGCGCGCATAATTAAAATTTGGCTTAGCGTTTTTGGAATAGTCTTTTTGGTTTTAATAATCTATGGCGGATTTATTTGGATGACGGCTGGAGGCAGTGAAGAAAAAATCATAAAAGCAAAACAAATAATAATCAATTCCTCTATAGGTCTAGCAATCGTAATGATGGCTTATGCCATTACTTGGTTTATTGTCTATCAGTTAAGCGAAGCGACAGGATTTGAACAATAATATAAAAATGAAAATAAAAAAAATGCGATCCAAAATAAAATATCTTGCCTTAATATTGCTATTTTATCTATTCTCTTTTTCTGTTTATGCCCAAACTATGAAAGAAAGATTAAAAAAATTAGGAACAGGCGAAGGCGGACTTGGCTATAAAGAAATAAATGAAGAATATTACTTTGCCGATACGGTTGGATCTATTATAAAAGTTGTTCTCGGATTTTTAGGCGTTATTTTTGTTATCTTGATTATATACGGCGGATTTTTATGGATGACTGCGCAAGGCAACGATGAACAGGTCGGAAAAGCCCGCAAAATTATCGTTAATTCATCCCTTGGTCTGGCAATTATAATGCTGGCATATTTAATAACTTGGTTCGTTATTTATCAATTAGGCAAGGCGACTGGATTTGAAACAGGATTATAATAAAAAAATTTATGTCTTATATTTTTTCAAAACGAGGTATATTGATTTTTAGCGTTTTTTTATATTTACTGCTTTTTGCCGCTACTCCAATTTTAGCGCAAACCAGCGCGGGCGATTTATTGGAGCGACTGCGCCAAAAAGCAGGATACGAAAAAGCGTTTGAAGAGGAGGAAAGTATTTTTATCGCTATAGGAAAAATAATAAACATCTTTCTCTCGTTTTTAGGAATTGTGTTTGTTGTTTTAACAATCTACGGCGGATTTTTATGGATGACAGCGCAGGGGAACGACGAACAAGTCGGAACAGCGCGAAAAATAATAATAAGATCAGCGATTGGCTTGGCTATTATATTAGCCGCGTACACCATAACATGGTTTGTGATGGAACAATTATCATCAGCGATAGATGTATAATAAAAAATCAAAATGCAAAAATCAAAATGCAAAAATGTAATTAAAAATTTAAATAAATTTTTTAACTGTAATAAAATTAATGTTATTATATTTTGTTTTTTAATTTTATTTATAAGCAGTTTTTTTATATTTAATTTAGTTGAAGCAAAATTATTTGATTCTGGCAGCCCTGCTAAAAAATATCTAAAATTAATCGGCGAACATGGCTACGAAGAGACATCCTCGCTCGGTCCTGATGTTTCTCTTAAAAGAGGGATTTATAGAATTTTAAATATTTCCTTAACATTTGTAGGAATTATTTTTGTTATCTTGATTATTTACGGCGGATTTTTATGGATGACATCTCAAGGGAATGACGATCAGGTCGGAAAAGCGCGAACAATAATAATAAGATCATCTATCGGCTTATTGATTGTTTTGGCGTCTCTATCAATCGCATGGTTTGCGCTTAGATCTATCATTGACGCGACAACTTAAAAACCAATAACTTATAAAATAACGGGAAGCCCGATCTTTTTAGCAAAGATCGGGCTTTTATAAAATATGTTTAAAAAAATTATTTCTAAAAATACCAACAAACTGTTATTAGGAATTATTATTTTATACACTCTATTTTTTAGCGCGATATCAATTTGGAAATATGACAACTTTTTATATAACGGGCTTGATTTGGCTATATTCAACCAAGTCTTTTTTAATACCGCGAACGGAAATCTATTTGGTCTCACGATTCACCCGCATTCTTATTTAGGCGACCATTTCGCGCCAATTATTCTTCTGTTAGCCCCTATATATTCCCTATTCAATTCCGCAAAATTTCTATTAGCGCTGCAAAGCTTAATTTTGGCTCTATCCGCTTTTCCGTTTTACCTAATCGCTAAAAATATTTTTAAAAACAACAGATCGCTCGCCCTGATTCTATCTATTATATTCTTATTAAATCCAATTCTTTGGAATATCAATCTTTTTGATTTTCATATTTTGCCGTTCGCTGTTTTTTTTCTGCTTTTCGCTTTCTATTTTTATCAACAAAAAAAATTTATAATTTTTGCAATTTCTCTGTTGTTAGCTTTGAGCGTCCGCGAGGATGTTAGTCTTGTCGTTTTTATGTTTAGTATCTTGCCTATAATAGATTATTTGAAAAAACGCAAAAACGCTTCTGCTCTCCCATTATTAAAGGAAAAATATTCTAAAAATCCACCACTTATAAGGGGAATTAAGAGAGTTATTAAATCAAAATGGTTTCTTTTTCCTTTGATTATATCTATTTTTTGGTTTTTTACCGCTATAAAAATAGGATCATATTTCAATCCAGATAGCAGTTATAAATTTTTAATCTATTATCAATGGATTGGCGCAAGCGAAAATTTAATAGAGCTGATATTTAACATTTTAAAGCATCCTATAAAAATTATTATTCATCTATTCACTTTGGGAAATTTAGGAATGATTTTCGCGTTCGCGCTGCCGTTCGCGTTTTTGATTTTTTTCTCTAAAAAATATCTATTCTTAGCAATTGGTCCGTTTATACAAATAGTATTAGGGGCGCCTGGCGGAGGAAATTTTATATTCCAAAGCCATTATGCTTCTCTGTTTCTGCCTGCGTTAGCGATAAGTTTTTTATACGGATTAAGAAATTTTTTGAAATTCAGAAAAATAAAAATTAATGAATATCAAAATTCAAATAAATTAAATAACAAAAATTCGCTTTTAAAAATAATAATTAATGATAAAATAATACTTTTAATATTTTTTACAGTAGCGATAATTTATGCCAATCTATCCTTAGGTCCCGCAATCGGATTTAACGAAATAGGCAAAAATAATTTAAAAAACAAAAAAAATATCAGCCAAATAATGGTTGATAAAATTTCATCAAATGCTTCGGTGGCAACTACTTACAATTTTCTTCCTAATTTATCAAACAGAAAAAAAATCTATTCTATGCATTATATTTTTCTCGGAAAAAAACAATTTTCAGAGCAAGATTACACATTGCCGAACGACATTGATTATTATCTGATTAACTTTTCAGATATAATTACTTATCAATTACAAATGGAAAACAGCAAACTTTATGGCGAACAATACAAAACAGGAGACAACCGCCTGCGAAAAAATTTAAAAAAATACGGAATTGTTGAAATTATTGATGACACTGTCTTATTTAAAAAAAATCATCAAAGCGATAAAAATTTAATTAAAATTTTCAACAAAAATAAATTTGCGACGGACGGCAAATTTATATTAAAACAAACTAACTTGGATAATAAAATCCTATTTTTAGGATATCAACAAAACGAACAAAAAGCATTTAATAATTTCGCCCTAACGGGCGACCGCCAGTTAGGGTGGCATTATTCGCTTTTCTGGCAAACAATTCAAAACTTAGATAAAAATTATCAGTTACAATTAGAAATAATAGATAATTCAGATGAAATCGTCTGGCAAAAAATTTATCCGCTAGCGTAC
>JAYEJQ010000014.1:13050-23555 GCA_034660735.1 Patescibacteria group bacterium
GTTAGGGTGGCATTATTCGCTTTTCTGGCAAACAATTCAAAACTTAGATAAAAATTATCAGTTACAATTAGAAATAATAGATAATTCAGATGAAATCGTCTGGCAAAAAATTTATCCGCTAGCGTACGGAATTTACCCAACTTCTGAATGGAAAAAAAACGAAATCATCCAAACAAATTATTGGTTTTTAATTCCTGAAAAATTTTTAAACAACGAATATAATTTACAAATCAGTCTAATAGATATTAAAAAAGGATATGTAGAATTAGACCGATTAAAAACTGTTGTTGATGTTATCCAACACTATGATCAAATCGGTGAAAAAATAATATTACAAAATTGAATTAAAATTTTTTTAAATTATTTTAAATTAAAAAATTTTATAAATCTCAACTTTTTCATTCTGATAAATCATTTCTAAATAATCTTTTTCAGACGGCTGAAATTCGCCTAATGACTTTTCGTAATCGCTGTAAAAAATATACTCTATTCTGGAATTTCGCAAAAATTCCTTTTTTTGATCGTCTTGACTATTGCCTTTAAAAATCCATACTACCCGCGCTCTCTTTTTCTGATAATTTACTGTCTCAACCCAATGCCCGCAATAAACATTTCTATTTGTTTTCGCAGGTATAAAATTTCCAATCATAGGATGAGAGATGGTTGTTTTATTTAAATCTATATTTTTTTTCATCCAATCCATTGCTTCTATATTTTCATTATGAATATAAAAAATCGGATGCTGTTTGTAAATAAGCGCGGCATTATCAAATATCACATAAATATTTGAACTTCCGATAATAAAAACTAACGCAAAAATCATCAATTTATTCTTTAGAAAAAATAAATTTTTATTTTTTTCTTTTAACTCATTATAAATAATAAATAAAGCCACTGTTGCCAAAAAGGCAATCGGAATTTGCATCCCTTCTACAAGCCGCCGCTGAAATTTTAAAAACGGCAGATAAATTATAATAAAATTTACCGCCAGCCAAACAATCAAAAATAGATTTCTGTTATTAACTTTTTTGTTTTTTATTAAATAATAAATTGCGTAAATCGCTAAAAATAATGGTATTCCATAACTTATAATTGTTAAAAATAGCGAGGTTGTTTTGCATAAATTTTGTTCCGCTTTCTGCTGAGCAATCGGATCAAATAAAAACTTTGTAAAATGGTATAAAATTGATGGTAAAGATATAAAACAGATTATTAAAAAATGTTTTAATCCGTCTAAAAAAAGACCTTTTTGTTTTTGCCATAAAACTGCCAATAAATATACTGGGACAACAGTAAAAAAAGTGATTAAAAAAAATGGATGAAAATTGAAAAAAAACAGGGCGATAACGCCAGCCAAAAAACTGAATTTAATTTTATTGGTTTCAATAGATAAAAGAAAAAATAAAAAAATCAGAATAAGACAGATAAATGAAGCAATAAAATGCGGAGATTGATAAAAAGTCAAAAAAATATGCGACTCTGCAGACCATAAATCAAGCGGCCAATTGTAATACCCTATATTGTCGTCATAATACTCAAAAAACTGCAAAAACACTGAAAATACAGCCCCAAGACCTGAAGAAAAGGCTGTTATAATTAAAGCTGTCTTTCTTTTAATTTTGTCTTGAAAAAAATAAGCGATTAGCCAATAAAGAGAGATCAGGCATACCGGAATTAAAAAAATCCGCGATAGATGAAAAACTATAATTGGCGTTAAATTAAAAATTTTAGCAAACAGCCCGACAACCAGCCAAAATATATTTATATTTTTTTCAATTGGCAATCCGTTGTTAAATAAATTTTCTAATAAAAAATTTCCGTCTTTAACTTGCGCGATATAAGATTCATAAACAAACAGATCGGACGGCGCTAAATGAATAGCTAAATATTGCTGCCCTGGCGGCGCGTTAAAATAACCATACAGATATGGAGCGGTTGTTAAAATAATTATTATAACGCTGATAATAAACATTAACTTATATTCTTTTTTTTGAATATTTAAAACTTGAAACATAATAATTTTTTTAATAAAAAGAAAATATTATATCCTTGATGGATTACAGTGAACACTGAAATAAATATTACAAAATTATAATATCTTTTTCCTAAAATTATCGCCAAAGGAATAATCCAGATAAAATACCATGGCTGCAGCCAGACGCTAGCTATAAAAATATATCCAGTTAAAATAAAAAACATTGAACGAATTAAACTTTTTTCATCTTGCGGAAATTTAAAAAATAACAAATATAAATATAATATGCCAAAAACTGAATAAGATATTGCTTTTATGATTAAAACTTCATTGCTGAAAAGATGAATTAAAAATGGAAACAATGATAGATGGTTTTGGTTTACCAATCCACCCTGAAATAAAACTCCTCCTAAGGTTTGCAATCCATGCCAAAAAGGGAAATATGATAAAATAATAATTACTAAAACTGCTGCTGAATTGATAATAATAAATTTTATTCTATTTTTTTCTTTTTTAATTAAAAATAAAAAAATAAAAGGGAGGACAATTATTGCGATATACTTTATTAAAATTGCCGCCATCAAAGTTGGAATTACAAAATAATATTTTTCTTTTAACAGAAAACAGACGGATAATAAAACAAAAAAGATCATTGCGACATCATTATGCCCATCATTTATAATCTCAAATAGTATTAAAGGGTTCCACGCGTATAATAATAAAGCGAGATTTTTATTTTTAAAATTCAACTGCTTAATTATTTTGTAAATTAAAAACAGGCAACCGAAATTAAAAATTATCGCTAAAATTTTAAAAAACGTTATTCCTAAAATAATATTATGCCCAGCGATTTCCGCCAAAGGCAAAGAAAAAATCATCCATAGCGGTCCATATACGGATGGAACCGACAGCGCTAAAGGAGAAATATATTGAGACAAAACGTCGTTCGAAAAATTTGACGGCGGGACCAGAAAAGGGTTCTGATTATAATAAGTAAAAATTTTAGCGCGAAAAAGATAGTTATAAATATCTCCTGGTCCTAGAGGCGCGCTAAACAGAAACGTTAAACTAAAAATAATTAGAAAAAAAATGATTATTTTTAATGTCTGCTTGTCGCCTTTTATTTTTACTCTTTTGGATAATAAAATTAAAAAACTTAAAGCCGACAAAATAAATAAAGAATATAACAACACTTTTCTGTTCAATAAATCCGAATAAATTTTTTCTAAAAATATAACAGTTAAAAAAACAGTTTCCAAAAAACAACCGTATAAAATTAAAAATATATTTTTATTTTTAAAAAAATTTAAAATAAACATTAGTTATAATTTTATACGCATATTTTAATCTATCTTTTCCCAAATCCACACGCACGGCTTCAATTTATAATTAAACATTTTTCTTTCAATCAGCCTCCAATTATTTTTAGGAAACCAATTAACGACAAAATCATGAGGGTCAAATGTTGGAATAATTGAATCTATTAAAAAAATACGTTTATAATTTTTTGTCATAATGTTTAATTTATCGCTAATAACGGCAATATCATTGTTAATAAAACCATGATTCCAATTATGTTTTATTATTATTTTTTCTAAATCATCGTTCTCGTCGTTAAAAATATAAAACCCTTCATATGGCGCGTTTGCTTTAAAATATCGTCTAAATTCTAAAATGTCCACAAATGAATGCAATATAATTTTGTCTCCTGATTTTTCTTTAAAACTTATATAATCAGCAACTTCATCCCAATAGTATATTTTATTTTTTATTATCATACGCGGCAATATTGCAATAAATAACATTATAAAAACTACTACTGTCATTAATACAACCTTCCTAATTCGCAACTTTAAATTAATACTGACAATAGCTTGAGCAATGAGTAAATATAGCGCTGGAGTTATGAAAATAAGATATTTAGAAATCATAAGATTTCCGATGTAACTTAAAAAAACAGGGATAATTATCCATAAATAAACAAAAAAATATCTATGCTGGCATGTTAAGCCAAATGTATAATTATTTTTCTTCCATTGTTTTATAAATAAAATAAAATCCGTTATTATTAAGGCAAAAATTAATAAAAAACAGAATGCGTGCAAAAACCTATTATTATGCGTTATCCCAATAATTTCTTCAAAGGTGCTAAAAATGTTTAGCAGCGATGTTGTCATAGCAAAATACCATCCTTGCGAAACAGGCAAATAGACTAATGTTAAAAATTTAGGAATAAACCAAAAAGAGAAAACTATTATTAAAATTATATTTATTTTATAAAAAAATATTTTAATGTGTTGATAATTTTTACGATAAACAAAGAAAAAAATATTCTGAAAAATAATTACCAGATATCCAAAAAAATGCGAATAAATCAATAAAATAGAACTAAATACGTAAAATAATTTAGATATTTTTTTATTTTCTTTTAAAATTTTCCAATAAAAATATATTGAAAATAAAGATAATGATAATAACATTGAATACATTCGCGCTTCAACTGAAAAATATATCAGTCCTGGCGAAATAGCCATAAAAGCGGCTGCTATTAAGCCTGTCTTTTTTGAAAATATTTCTTTTCCTACTAAATAAGTTAATGGAATTGCCAGCAATCCGAATATTAAAGAACTTATTCTAACCGCTATTTCTCCATCGCCAAAAATTTTTATCCAAAAATGAAGATATAAAAAATGCAAAGGCGGATTATTTTCTATGACAAAATATTCCAAAATTTCAGGAAAATTAAAATTTGCGATAGTGACACTTGCCATTTCATCAAAATAAAAAGAGCCCATTCTACTAAGCATAATAACTCGCAACAATAAACCTATAATAATAAAAATTGCAAGCGCAAATTTATAAGGGTTCAAGTTGTAACAATATTTATTTAAAAACTTTTTCATAACACTGTTAGTTTCTAACTATCAATTTAAAACAAAATATTAGCGCTTCTATAATTATTTTTTTATTCATTTTAGACTGACCTTTTGTTCTATCTAAAAAAACAATCGGTATCTCTTTAATTTTCGCGCCAAAAATTGACGCTGAATATTTTAATTCTATCTGAAAAGCATATCCGTTAGTTTTAATTTTATCAAAATTATTTTTTTTTAATACGGAACTTCTCCATCCAACAAATCCAGAAGTTAAATCTCTTATATCTGTCTTTGTGGCAAATTTAGCAAATATATTGCCTCCTTTGCTTATTAATTTGCGTAAAAAGCTCCAATTTCCGACCGATCCTCTTTTTACATATCGAGATCCTATTACTAAATCGTAATCTTTTAAATTTTTTATAATATCCTGCAAATATTTCGGCTGATGCGAAAAATCCGCGTCCATCTGAATTATATAATCTGCGCCATCCCTTATTGCTATTTTGAAACCGTCTATATAAGAGGCGGCAAAATTTTTATTTTTATTTTTACGAATAAAATATTTTATCCTATTATCTTTTTTACTAAGCCTTTTAATAATTTCTTGGGTTCCGTCAGTTGAATTATCATCAATAATTATAATATTTACATTATAAATATATTTCAAAATATCCTTGCATATTAAACTAATATTTTTAGATTCGTTAAATGTAGGGATTATAATATATGTCATATTTTAATTTTAATCACAATTTTATTATTTTTTTCCTAATATTATTGTCCATGGAAAAGACACTTTGACTGAAATTATATCAAAATACTCGCTAACCAAATCTATAATTTGACCTCTATTCCAAAATTGCAAATGCTCTTTGTCTCTGCCGAACCGCTTAACATTTTTTCCGCAGAATAAATTTCCTAAACTGAAAAACGGCTCCCAAGGAACGCTAATTAAGCAATATTTCTTAGTTGCTCTTTTTAATTCCTTTAAAGCAGCCTCTGGATTTTCTAAATGCTCTAAAATTTCTAAAGCGATTGCTAAATCATAAAAATTATCAAACAATTTAATATTAGTTATATCTCCTTGAAAAAAATAACTGCTCGGCAATATTTTTTTTGCGTTTTTTAAAGCGCTATTGGAAATATCAAAACCGTTAATTTTAATTTCTGGTATTTTTTTAATGATATTATGCATTATAAGCCCTTCGCCGCAACCCGCGTCTAAAATGCTGTTTATTTTTAACGATTGGACAGTTTCTACGATCTGCCTTATAAATCGCTTGATAAATATTTTTTTTAAAAAATTCTTGCTTTGATATTTTTCTAAATTACTGGAAACTTTCATATCAAAATTTATTAAATATAAAAATCAAATTATTAAGCAGCGGCGAATGAACAACTATAGTTTTTTCGCTTGATACTGCAATAAAAGTATGCGTTCTTGACCATGAATTGCATAAGCCGATAATTGAAACAGATATTGAAACAATAAGAATTATAACGAAACTATTTTTAAATTCAAAACTCATTTTTTTGTTTAACAAAAAAATAATAAAAAAATATAAAAGCGGTGTTATGGCTACAAACCAGCGAAAACCGTAAGAGTAGCCCGCGTAATCTTTTACTTTAATTATATAAAATAGAGAAATTATTATAAACCCTGATAATACCAAAATCGCTTCTTTCCAAAATATATTTTTTCTGCATTTAACTGTTTTATAAATTGAATAAAAAGCGAAAATTAAAATTGGCGAATAGAACAGAAGTCCGCGCGCGCCAAAAAATATATTAAAAACGTAAACCAATGAATTCTGCTGATGGGGAATTCCGTCGCTACCAAGCATATTCCAAATTAAATTTTTATAATCGCCAAGTTCCGGATGAAACTGCACCGGTAAAAAATCGCCTGTAATCTGCAAATTTAAAAATAGATGAGCTGTTATAATTGGCGCAGCGGCAAAAATATAATAAACTGTCTGTTTTTTTGATATAATAAAAAATATATAAATACAAAATAACGTTAAAAATGTTAATCCTGTTGGTAAGTCTATAACAGCAGACAGAGAAGTAAAAAATCCGCATAATATAATATTTTTTTTATATTTTTTTGCTTCGCCTGATTTTAATTTCAATAAATAGTAAAATCCAGCAAACAGAAAACTTCCAGCAATAGTATGGTTATTTAAAGTGGGCAGATAGGATAAATAAAGAGTCCCGCACCCCAAACCTAATAACAATAAAATCTGATATTCTTTTTTAATTTTTAACAACTTTAAAATTTTGTAAAAATAGAGCAGCAGTAATAAATATGTTCCGCCGACTAATATCAAAATTATTAAATAGACTGATAAATTTTCAGCATTTATATACGGCTTGTCAGGCAGATCCAAATTAAAAAAATTATGCAAAACGAAATAAATGCCAGCGCCCGCGACAGACAGAACAGGGGGCTTAGAAGAATAATAATTACCGTCACGAAACATTTTATCACAAGTATATTGATGTTTTTCATTGATAGTAAACGATCTATTTTCAACCAAAGATTCCATCGTTAAAAAACGCGAAGCTGGATTAACATTATCTATTGAATTACTAGTAACAAAAACCGTTAAAACTATAAAAAAAATAAATATCGGCAGCGGATGCAATTGATTTAATATTTTTTTTATTTCTATTAAATATCTCATTTTAATTTTCTGATAACATAATTTTGATTTTCTTTTTTCGCGCTATTTCTAATTATTATCTCACCAAGCAACCCCATAGAAAACAATTGAATACCGATAATAATCAATAAAATTCCCAAAAAAAGAAGCGGTCTATTCCCAATAGGTTTATCTCCTATAATCCATAAAACTGTTAAATACAAACAAAAAACAAAACCTAACGCTGATGACGCAATTCCCAGACTGCCAAAAAAATGAACTGGTTTTCGCGCATATTTAGTTATAAGAATTACATTTATCGGATCAATCATATAATTTTTAATCCTCCCTAATCCGAATTTGCCATATTTTGATTCGCCAAATTTTCTCTCATTATGCTTAATTTTTAATTCCCCTACTTTATATCCTTTTTGATAAGCTAACACTGGCAAAAAACGGTGCAATTCTCCATAAACATCAATATTTTTTGCAACTTCTTTTTTGTAAATTTTAAAGCCGCAATTAAAATCATGTAATTTAATACCAGTAAAAATTGAAACGGTAAAATTAAAAATTTTTGAAGAAATTAATTTGACAAACGGATCTTTCCTCTCTTTTTTCCATCCTGAAACCATATCGTATCCTTCGCCTATTTTTTTTATTAAATTGGAAATTTCCAACGGTTCATCTTGCAGATCAGCGTCCATTGTGATAACTAAGTCACCATCAGCTTCCATAAATCCTGCTGACAAAGCGGCTGACTTTCCAAAATTCCGCCTAAACTGTATGGCTTTAATTCTTTGATCTCGCTGATGCAATTCAGTTATAATATTAAACGATTTGTCTGTTGATCCGTCATCAATATAAATTATCTCGCAGTTAAAAGGCAAACTTGAAACTGCTTGAATAATTTTATCATTCAACTCTTTCAAAGATTCAACTTCATTAAAAACAGGAATGACAATTGATAATTTTTGTTCTAAATTTTTTGACATTTTTTAATTTTTAATTCAATTTCTTCAACCTTTTCCTTAATTCAATCAAATTTTTAATATAATTAAATCCTAAAGCGACAATTTTAACGCGGCTCTTGTCGCCGTTTTCTCTGATATCTTCCCATTTAACTGAAATCTCTTTTATTTTATATCCATAACTTTCAGATAATATTATAAATTCCGAATCAAAAAACCATTTATTATTCTTAACTTGTGGCAAGACTTTTTTAATAATATCTTTATTCGCGGCTTTAAAACCGCAAGGCAAATCTAAAACATTTGAATTAGTTATAATCTTTTTAATTGTCTTATAAAACCAAGAAATTATCTTGCGAACCATACTTCTTTTGACAACCGACTGTTTATGAAATCTTGAGCCGACAGCTATGTCATAATGCTCTTTTTTAATGGCGTTTATCAATTTTGGCAGCGCTTCTAAATCTACTGACAAATCAGCGTCCATAAAAATATAGATGTCCGCGTCAAAATTATTCCATCCTGCCTTAATTGCCGCGCCTTTCCCCTTTTGCGAAATAAAAAAATATTTAATCTGTTTAAATCTGCTTTCTAATTCTTTGGCTATTTTTGCTGTATTGTCAGTAGAATTATTATCAGCGATAATAATTTGCCATTGATCTTCAGTAATATTCTTGTTTAAAAAATTAAACAAAAAAATAGTATTATTATTCAAAATTTTTTCCTCATTATAGCAGGGAAACGTAATGTTTATTTTCATAAAAAAATTTATTGGGCGTAAAACAGCCTATAACTAATATTACCATTATATAATTAAAATGGTCAAGATAAAAATAACGAGAAAAAAACCAAACAACAAATAAAAATAAAGAATAGTTAAAAAGCATCACCTTTACTGAATTATTTTTAATTTGCCTTTTTAATAAATAAACCAACAGAGGCAAGCCGAATAATGCTTGAAATATCCAACATGGAAAATAAGACAAAGGCGATTTAATAATATTAAATTTTACTAAAATCCCTGTTAGACCGATGCCCCCTATCGGATAACTGTTAACTGATTTTCCTGAAGAAAAATATAATATGTCGTCAAACAATGAATATGCGTCCCAAATAAAAAATGGCAAAAAAATAATTATGCTAACGATAAAAAACGGACATACGGACTTAAACGTTTTAATAAAATTTTTATCTTTTTTAAAAAAAATATAAGTAAAATAAAAAGGTAAAATAAACCAGGCCGACTGTTTTACTCCTGCGGCGAAAGCTAAACTAATAGAAGAAAACAATAATCTATTTTTTTTCAATAAATAGATTGTCAAAATAATCCAAAACAAGACTGCGATATTATTAGAGCCAAAAAACAGATGACCTAAAATTACAGGATTAAACGCAAAAAATGATACCAATAATATTTTTTGATTTTTTTTATTCGGAATCTTAAAGAGCAGAAAAACTGAAAACAGGTATAAAATTATATACAGCCAGCGCTGATCATAATAATCAAATAATTTCTGCCCGACTAAATAAAACGGCAACGGCATTATAAACGAAAAAGGCGGATAAGCGTAATGGTAAATCGGCGGCGGCGTAATTTGCGAAAAACGGTTAAAAGTATAATGCCATTCAGCAAAAATAGTATTAAAATAATTTTCTTTATAGGGATTTTTTCCGCTTAAAAAATATTCAATCGCGATTTCCGTGTGCAGAGTTTCATCCTGCAGGCTAAGTTTATCAATTTTCCTATAATTTAAATATTGGAAATTTAGAAATAAAAAATTAATTATTAAAATCAGAATAATAACTATCTTATATAAAATTCGCCTTTTCCCCGCAATGCTGAATATTAAATATGCAATAATAAGAGCAATATTTACTGCTATAAACGAAACTAATATTTTTCTGTCAATTATAATATATGGATATTTAATTAGAATTATTGAACTAGAAATAACAAAAACGGCGGTTATTAAAAAATCGTAAGAGATAAAATCAAAAAATTTTTTATATAACTTTAAAATTTGTTTTAAATTTTGAT
>JAYEJQ010000014.1:23655-25422 GCA_034660735.1 Patescibacteria group bacterium
CTATTTAATCATTTTAACACATTTACAGCGATTATCCACAATAAACCTTTAAAAAGTTGCAAATGATAAAAAAAGTGCTATACTTAAAGATAAATTACCTGCTAATCAGGTTATTTTTGTTTATAAAAATCTAATAATTATGGAAAATAAAAAAATAGAACAACAGACAAACAAAAATTTTAGCGGAAAAATCGATGGAAAAAAAATCTCAGAAGAGATGAAGGAATGCTATTTGGATTACGCAATGAGCGTAATTATCTCGCGCGCCCTGCCAGATGTCCGCGACGGATTAAAGCCTGTGCACCGCAGAATTCTCTACGCTATGTGGGATTTGGGGCTGAAATCAAGCGCAAAATTTAGAAAATCCGCAACTGTCGTCGGTGAAGTTTTAGGAAAATATCACCCGCATGGCGATGTGGCGGTTTATGACAGTATGGTAAGGATGGCGCAAGACTTTTCAATGAGATACCAATTAGTAAACGGACAAGGAAACTTCGGGTCAATAGACGGAGACAAAGCCGCCGCGATGAGATACACGGAGGCAAAATTGGAAAAAATATCCGAAAGAATGCTGGCTGATATTGAAAAAGATACTGTTGACTTTATCCCAAACTATGACGGAAGCCAAAAAGAGCCGAAAATTTTGCCAGCTCAACTGCCACAGCTTTTACTAAACGGAACTTTGGGAATCGCTGTCGGAATGGCAACAAATATTCCTCCGCATAATTTGGGCGAAATTATTGACGCTATTATATATCTTATTGACAACCCTGACGCCGCGATAAGCGATTTAATGAAATTTGTCAAAGGTCCTGACTTCCCTACAGGCGGAATTATTTATAATAACAAAGATATAAAAGAAGCTTATACGACCGGACGCGGAAGAGTGATAATGCGGTCAAAAACCGAAATCGTGGAGACAAAAAAAGGCAAATTTCAAATAATTGTGAGCGAAATTCCATATCAAGTGAACAAAGCGCATTTAATAGAAAAAATAGCAGATCTTGTAAAAAATAAAAAAATAGACGGGATTAAAGACCTTCGCGACGAATCAAGAGGACTTGGAGAAATAAGAATTGTGATAGATCTTAAAAAAGACGCCTACCCTAAAAAAATTCTGAATCGGCTGTTTAAATTAACCCAAATGCAAGACAACTTTAATTTTAATATGCTTGCCTTGATAGACGGCATCCAGCCAAAAATATTAAATCTAAAAAATTTTTTAGATGAATACATAAAGCATAGGCAGATAGTAATAAAAAGAAGGTGTGAATTTGAATTAAAAAAAGCAAAAGACAGAGCGCATATTTTAGAAGGGTTAAAAATCGCTTTGGATAAAATTGACGTTGTAATTAAAATAATCAGACAATCAAAAGATAAAGAGACCGCAAAAATAAATTTAATAAAAAAATTTCAATTAAGCGAAAAACAGGCAATAGCTATTTTAGAAATGAAATTGCAAAATTTAGCCAACTTAGAAAGACTAAAAATAGAAAATGAATTAAAGGAAAAATTAGAATTGATTAAGCGATTGGAAAAAATTATCGGATCCGCGAAATTAATCTTAAAAATTATAAAAGATGATTTGATGGAAATAAAAGAAAAATTCGCGGATGACAGGAGGACAAAAATTATCGCTGGCGGAATAGGCGAATTTGCCGCGGAGGATTTTACCCCGAACGAACCAGCGATTATCGTAATCACGCACGACGGATACATTAAAAGATTAACCCCTGATATTTTTAAAACTCAAGTGCGCGGTGGCAA
>JAYEJQ010000015.1:0-1062 GCA_034660735.1 Patescibacteria group bacterium
TTAGAAGAACTGCCTATAACGCCATTCAACTGTTTTCTTATTAAAACCGCTAAATCACATATATCTTTATTTTTTGTTTCTACGTAAACATTCAAAGAATTATAAATTCCGCGCAATGTTTGAGTTATATTTTCCAAACGCTCTTTCTGTTTAATCGCAATTTTATTCTTTTCTCTTCCCCAAAAATACAAAATAATTCCAATAATTCCCAAACAAACAGAAAGGATGCTTAAATCTAAATAAATAGGCATAAAAATAATGTAAAAATCAAAATGTAAAAATCAAAATTATAATTAGATTTTTTGCATTTTGCTTTTTAATTTTTGATTTATTTTTAATATCTTGCAAAATGAGCGAAGGCGCGATTTGATTCCGCCATTTTTTGCACGTCCTGTTTTTTCTTTATCGCAGATCCTTCGTTATTGGCGGCATCCATAAGTTCCATCGCTAATTTTTCGCGCATTGGTTTTCCTTTGCGGGCTTTTGCGGCGGTAAGAAGCCACTTGCTTGCTAATTGGAATTTTCGCGTCCCTTTTACCATTATCGGCACCTGATAATTCGCTCCGCCGACCCTTTTTCCTTTAACTTCCATAACAGGAGTTGTATTTTTAACAGCTTTTTCAAAAATATGCAAAGCATCATCTTTTGTTTTCTCACTAATTATATCAAGAGAACCATAAAAAATATCGCGCGCAACATTTTTTTTGCCTCTTTCCATTATATAGTTTATAAATTTCGCCGCATTCGCGTTATTGAATTTTAAATCCGGCTTAATCTTTTTTTTAACAGCTTTTTTTCCTCTCATAATAAATCAATATAACATTTTAACATTAAAACAATAAAACAGATTTGTATTTAATCTATTTAGTTGCTTTATGTATATGTTTTAATAAATAAAAAGTTATTTTTTCTCTTTTTTAGTTCCGTATAAACTGCGGCTCTGTTTTCTTCCTTCAACTCCTTGAGTGTCAAGGACGCCGCGGACAACATGGTATCGCACGCCTGGCAAATCCTTAACTTTTCCGCCACGGATTAAAACAATGGAATGTTCTTGTAAATTAT
>JAYEJQ010000016.1:0-4905 GCA_034660735.1 Patescibacteria group bacterium
GATCAGAAAGTATAGGCGAAATGGTGAATATACTTGCTTTAGCTATTCAAAAAGAAACAACGATTTATAATTTTGATACTTTGCAAATTGCCACCCATCCACTTTTAACCGCTGCCCCCACCATTTATCCATTGATTACTGCTGCTCAATCTGCATTAGCTAAAATAAAATAATTGGCGGGGCTTCGTGAACTCTCGTTCGCTTCACTCACTCGGCGCTATTGCGCTCGCGCAACAGCGATTGCAGCAGACACCATTTGTAATTTAAAGTAATTTATAAAATATGCTTACTATAAAAGAAGTAAAACATATTGCTCAATTAGCTAGATTGGAATTAACCGCGGAAGAGGAGAAAAAATTTTCGCGGCAACTCTCATCTATTTTGGAATATGTTGAAAAAATAAACAAGCTTGACACTAAAAATATAGAGCCGATTTCGCAGGTTACTGGTTTGAAAAATGTGACGCGCGAAGATAATAAAATTGATTCAGGAATACAAGATGATATTTTAAAAAGCGCTCCAGACAGGGATGAAAATTTATTTAAAGTAAAAAGCGTTTTTGAATAAAAATATGAATTTAAACAAATTAACAATAAAGAAGATTAATAACGGACTGAAAAATAAGGATTTTTCTTGTAAAGAATTAGCAAAAAGTTATATTGACGCGATTGAGAAAAAAGATGGCGAAATAAATGCTTTTATCACGACCACTTTTGACTTAGCGATGAAACAGGCAGAAAAGGTTGACGGCAAAATTAAAATGGGTGACAAAATCGGATTATTATCTGGTGTTCCAGCGAGCGTGAAAGATTGTTTTTGCGTTAAAGGAATTAAAGCTACAGCGGGTTCTAATATTTTAAAAAATTATATAGCGCCTTATGACGCCGCGTCTATAAAGAGAATAAAAGATAGAGGTGCCGTAATTCTCGGCAAAGTAAACACGGATGAATTTACTATGGGTTCCTCAACCGAGACATCGGCCTTTGGTCCGACTAAAAATCCGCGCAATTTAGAAAGAGTGCCGGGAGGATCTTCTGGGGGATCTGCCGCGTCAGTAGCAGCGGATATGGCGGCATTTTCTTTGGCTACTGATACAGGCGGATCTATTAGGCAGCCAGCTGCTTTTTGCGGGGTGGCAGGATTGAAGCCGACTTATGGAAGAGTTTCGCGATATGGCGTGATGAGTATGGCTTCGTCTTTGGATACAATCGGAATTATAGCAAAGACATCTGAGGATATAGCGATTGTTTTAGAAACCATCGCTGGGAGCAGCCAGCGCGATTCAACAACCCCGCGAATTAAAGTTGATAATTATTTAGGCGAGTTATCAGGTAGCATCGCAGGTCTAAAAATCGGAATTCCGCGCGAGTATTTTATTGGCGGGATAAATCCAGAAATAAAAAAAGCGGTTTATCAAGCGATAGAAAAATTAAAGGATTTAAAATGTAAAATAGTTGAAATTGGTCTTCCGCATACTGAATACGCGGCGGCTGCCTATTATATCATCGCTCCTTCGGAAATTAGTTCAAATATGGCAAGATACGACGGCATTAGATACGGATATTCCGCGGTCAACGATAAAAATGAAAAAGCGGAAAATTTAATGGAAATTTACACAAAGACAAAATCAAAAGGTTTCGGCGACGAGGTTAAAAGAAGAATAATGATCGGGACTTATGCATTGTCATCTGGATATTATGACGCTTATTATAAAAAAGCCGCGCAGGCGAGAATTATGATTAAAAAAGATTTTGACAGCGCTTTCAAATCGGTTGACGCGATTTTAGCCCCAGTTACGCCGAGCACAGCTTTTAAAATAGGCGAGAAAACAGCCAACCCTTTAGATATGTATTTAGAAGATATCTTTACTATTCCTATGAATTTGGCTGGTGTTCCAGCTCTGTCCGTTCCGTTCGGCAATGTTAATAATTTGCCAGTTGGCGTCCAAATTGTAGGCAAGCATTTTGACGAAAAAACTATTTTAAAAATAGGGCATTATTTAAGCATTTAAAAATTTAAGATAATTTTATTTAACAAATTTATTATTTTTAATTTTTATGGATCAACAAAAAACAATTTTTAATTTAATTCAAAATAAGGTTGATTTTTGGATTTTGGGAGAGAAAAGGAATTCGCAGTCAGTAATTGGAACTTTAATTAAATATATTGAAAAAGAAAATAAATTGAGAGAACCGCAGATTGACGCCATAAAAAATTATTTATGGTTAAAGTTTGTGGGAAAAAACCAAAAATTGTTTGATATTATAAAGCAGGGATTGTTGTATAATAAGAGTAATGCAAAAGAATATAAATATTTTAATATTTTTGAAAGGGCTAAAAATAAATTTGTTACGCAATTTTTAAACCAGTTTTTTCAAGATAATAAAATTGAAAATATACAGCAAGATTTATTAAATACATTTGATGATGAAAAAAAATGGGATAAATTTCTAATTGAATTGCTACATAATTACGATTATCCGAATTATTTATACAGTTTGCCGATGGGAACTGGTAAAACATATTTGATGGCTTGCTTTATTTATTTGGATTTGTATTTTGCTTTGCTGTATAAAAATGACAAAAGATTTGCGCATAATTTTATTGTGCTGGCTCCGCAGGCGTCTAAAACCGCAATACTTCCGTCGCTGAAAACAATTAAAAATTTTAATCCCGAGTGGATTTTGCCAAAAAAGGAAGCTGATGAATTAAAAAGCGTTATCCAAATTGAAATTCTGGATGCTTTAGGCTCTAAAAGAAAAGATAAACTTCACGGCAATAATCCAAATCTTGAAAAAGTAAATAGAATTACAGCGACAAAAGATTTTGGCGTTGTCTTTATCACTAACGCGGAAAAAGTGGTTTTAGAACAGTATGACAGTAAAGATAAACTCTTGGTAAAAAAATTAAAAGTAGGGCAAGGAAATTTATTAAATAAAAAGCAGTTATCAGAATTTGAAAAATCAAACGAGTTAAGAGAAAAATTATCGCAAATACAATCTTTAAATGTGATTTTAGACGAAGCGCAACGTTCTTATGAAAATCAAAATAAACAAAAAAAAATAAGAGACGCTATGAATATTTTTAATCAGCATAAAAATATTATTTCTGTTTTAGGTTTTTCAGGCACTCCTTATATTAAGCATAAAGTTGAAATAAATAATGAGACAATAAAATTAAATCAAATTCAGGATGTTGTTTATAATTATTCTTTGGCAAATGGGATTGGAAATTTTTTGAAAATTCCTGATGTTGAAAGAGTTGATGTTAAAGAAAAATTATTTATCAAAAAAGCGTTAGATAAATTTTTTAATAATTATGACAAGGAATATTCTAATAAAACAAAAAGTAAAATAGCTTTCTATTGTCCGTCTAAAAAAGTATTAAACGAGGATATTTTGCCAGCAGTTCAAGAATGGTATGCAAAAAATAGGAGAAATAAAGAAAATGAAATTTTTAAATTTTACACAAATGAAAGTAAAGATCCTGCGGAATATAAAATTCCAAAAGAAAATTTATCTATTTTTCATAATTTAGATAAACCTTATTCAGATAAACGAGTGATTTTGCTCGTGGCAATCGGGAAAGAGGGCTGGGACTGCAAGAGTTTGACAGCGGTTTGTTTGCCGAGAAGAATGAAAGTTAAAACTTCGCAAGTTTTTGTTTTACAGACTACTTGTCGCTGTCTTCGCGAGGTTGATAATGCAAAAGAAGAAAGAGCTTTAATTTATTTGTCTAATTTGAATTATGAAATATTAGATAAAGAATTAAAAAAGAATTATAATTTGCAAATTTCTGATTTGAAAATGGATGATAGAAATTTAATTGCTGTTAATGTTAGAAAGCCGAAATTAGGAAAAATAAAATATCAGCAGATTACAAGAAAATGGACGATTATCAGCCAAAAAGAGACAGATAAAAAAGCTAATTTAGAAAATTTTAATTTTAGAAAAATAAAAAGTAAATACACTTATCAAGAAAATATAATAAATGCAAAAATTGGGAAAGCGGGATTAGTCAGACAAACTGAAATTAGTTATGGCAAAAAAGATAAAGATGAAAAACTGTTATTAGAAAATTTTTTATATCAATTATCTTACGCTTCGTTTTATAAATTTTCTGAAAGCGATTTATTGAATAATTATGAAACAGAATTAAACAGAATATTAAAACTTATCAATAAAGAAAAAAAGTGGATTGACAACAATCCGCATATTGAAATGTTTGATGTTATTAAATATGTTGCCAGTTTATTGATGGAGGAAATAAATTATAAAACGGAAATTATAAAGGAAGGTATTGAAATGGAATTATTGGAATGGAAAACTAAAGATCCTAAAATGTCATTATATCAATCAAGCGGAGCTATTTGTAAATTTATGCCGGAAATGACTAAAAGAAATAGCGATGGTCAGAGAGGGTATCAAAATCATCCTGAATATCTGATAGAAGATTTTTTTAGCGACGAACCCAGCGGAAATAATGTTGATTTACAGGATATTAGTTATAATTATATTCCCTATAAAGCGGACAGCAATTTTGAAAGAAACGCGTTGAAAGAAATTTTGAAATTAGGTGAGATGGAAAATTTAGAAGTGTATTATAACGGTTATAAAAATGAAAATTTGAGCAGTTTTTATATTCAAACTCCTAGAGGAATTTATACTCCAGATTTTTTGATAATTAAAAGAAGAGATAATCAGAAATATAAAAAAAATGCAAAGAATGTTGAAATAGAAAAGATTTTGATTATAGAAACAAAGGGCAAAATTTATTATGATAATGATTTTAAACAAAAAGAAAATTTTGTGAAAAATGAATTTATAAAATACAATCCGAATTTTAGATATAAATGTTTTGTGGATGATGGCAAAAATGATTTTAGCGAGAAAGTGGGGGAGTTTT
>JAYEJQ010000017.1:0-4785 GCA_034660735.1 Patescibacteria group bacterium
TTAAACACAATTATATTTTTTGTAAAGGGATATTTATTTGTTTTGCATAATAAAAAATTAATATAATAATTATTGTTTTTTATAAAATAGAATAGGAGAGCCACTAATTAATTTAGTAACTCTCCTAACACAAATCAAAAAATTAGTTGCAAGCACACATTGTGGGCTTGCCAGCGCCTTTTTTCTCTGCGTGGCGCCCAAATTTTATATTTTAATTTGTGTATTATTAATATTTAAGCAAAAAAAATTTAAATAGTCAATGAAAGATATTAAAAAAATTAGGTAGTTGAACAGATTGAAAAAAAGATGAATGGAAGATCGGAAACAAAAGAAGAATAATAAACTTAAAATTTAATCATTTAATTTATTTAACATAAATACAACTTTATGCCAAAAACAACACAAGCAAAAAAGCAGGGGATAAACCCCTGGATGCTTTCAACAATATTCTTGTTGGCGGTTTTAGTACTGATGATTTTTGAAAACGGAAAAATCACTAATAAGATTAGAAGCGGCGGAACCACTGATATTTTAACAGCTGAAAAAGCTGGGCAGGAATGGATCGGATTTATCAACGAAGTCAATCCAGCCACAAAAGAGAAACTTAAAATTTCAGAAATTAAGGAAGAAAGCGGGGTTTACGCAGCAACAGTGTCATACGATAATCAAGGACAAGTATCTACTTCAACTATACATATAAGCAGAGATGGAAAAATGTTTTTTCAGCAAGGGGTTGATATGGAAAAAGAGATGCAAAAAATGGCGGAAGCCGCGAGCCAGAACGTTCCTGAGCAAAAAGATATCCCAAAAAGCGACAAGCCGAAAATTGAAATGTTCACAATGAGTTATTGTCCATTCGGTAAACAGGCAGAAGACGGACTTTTGCCAGTAGCGCGCTTATTAGGAGATAACGTTGAGATTGAACCGCATTATGTTATATATTCGGATTATGCGACAAAAATGAAATCAAGGATGAGCGAAGAGCAGGCAAAAAATGTAAAAGTTGAAGATTATTGTTATGACAAAGAAGAAAAATATTGTTCTATGCACGGCATTGTTGAATTGAAGCAAAATATCAGAGAACTTTGCATCTATAAATATAATAAAGATAAATTTTGGGATTATACTGAGGCTGTGAATAAAGAATGCACTTTAGCTAACAATGAAACTTGCTGGAGCGGTCCTGCTAAAAAATTAGGAATTGATATAACTAAAATTTCAAATTGTCTTGATAATGAAATAGAAGATTTTTTAGCCGCGGAAGTTGAATTGAATAAAAAATACAACGTAGCAGGCTCACCAACCATAATTATTAATGGAGTAGATTATGTTGGCGGACGAAGCTCTGATGAATATAAGTCAAGCGTTTGTAATGCGTTCAACAGCCAGCCAAGCGAATGTTCAGAAACATTAAGCCAGAATTCCGCCGGCGCAACAGGAGGATGCGAAATTTAGAATAAAAACAGTATTTTAAAAATAAGGCGGGGCGTAATCTCCGCCTTTGTAATTTAATGTGATAAATTTTAAAGATACAAGGATGCAAGAAACAAGATACAAACAAATTCAAAATCACAAATCTCAAAAACAAACTGCTTGGAATTTGAATATTGAAATTTATTTATATCTTGGTTATTGTTTTTTAATTTCTTTGAATTACGAAATGTCATTTTAAACCAACTTGTCATTCCGCCCAACCGCTCGCGAGCAGCGAGGCAGGGTGACATTTTTGTATTTCGTAATTCACAGAAAATTACAAATTCAAAACGATTTTGAATTTTGAACATTTAGATTTTGGATTTATTTGTGATTTGTAATTTTGAATTTGTGATTTTTTAGTTTGTTAATTGTTAATCAAACTTAAATCTCGTTAAAAAATAAAAGAATGCTAAAATTTAATAACAAACTATTTTATGTCTTTTTCAATAGGAATTGTTGGACTACCTAATGTGGGAAAGTCCACGCTATTTCAGGCGCTCACAAAAAAACAGGTTGACGCGCAAAATTATCCTTTTTGCACCATTGATCCGAATGTAGGTGTTGTTAAAGTTCCAGATAATAGATTGGACAGATTAGCAGAAGCGCTGCAAGCAACGCAAAAAATTCCAACCGCGATTGAGTTTGTTGATATCGCTGGATTAGTTAAGGGCGCTAGTCAAGGCGAAGGATTGGGAAATAAGTTTCTTGCCAATATTCGCGAAGTTGACGCTATTTGTCAAGTCGCGCGTGATTTTGAGAATAAAGATGTTGTTCATGTTAATAACAATAAAATAGATCCGACAGACGACACGCGGACAATAAATTTAGAGCTTATCTTGGCTGACATGGAAACCGTTGGCAAAAGAATCGCAAAACTCAAAAAGCAGTCGCGCGGCGACTGTGATAAAAAAATCGCAAAACTTTTATCAGCTTGCGAAAAAATAGAGCAGATCTTAAAAGACGAAAAATTGGCGATTGAGACAGATTTAGATGTTGATGAAAAAGAGTTAATCAAAGAATTGAATCTATTAACTATAAAACCAATGCTCTATGTAAGGAATATTAATGAAGAGTCAGGGGCTAATTCTGAGCTGAACAATAAAAAAAATATTATAGACATAAATATTAAATTAGAATCCGATCTATCAGAGTTGTCAGCCAACGAAGAAAACGAGTATAGACAAGAGATGGGCGCGGGCGAAAGCGGATTAGACAAATTAATATTGTCTTCTTATAAATTATTAGACCTCATTACATTTTATACTGCCAGTTTTAAAAATATCAATCAAGCGTGGACAATTAAGTGCGGTAGCAGAGCTCCGCAAGCGGCAGGAACAATCCACAACGATTTTGAACAAGGATTTATTCGCGCTGAAATTATAAATTGGCAAGATCTAATAGATTGCAAATCTGAAACAGTTGCGCGCGAAAAAGGTTTAATTCACGCAGAAGGCAAAGAATATATTATGCAAGACGGCGATGTTTGCCATTTTTTGTTTAATAAGTAATTATTTTAATTCATTTAATAAAATTAGTTTCGGCTTTTTTTTAAAAGTGTCATAAATCGCAAAACTCGGCGAGAATAGAAGGTTAGCGACATTTCCTGGGTTTATCAATTCCGTTTTGCCAATTTTTTCATAAGACGGTTTATGAGTATGCCCGAAAAACACCAAATCATAAATATCCTTTCTCGCTAAATCGCCAGCAGTCCATTGAAAATGCGTAATGGCTATTTTAAATCCGCCTAAACTAAACTCTCCAATTTTTTGAAAAATTTTTATTTGTTGATTTTCAATTTCAAAATTAGAATTTTTTATTTTTTCCCACAGATAATCATCATTATTTCCATCTACAAGATAAAAGTTTCCTGAAAAATTATTCGTTAAATATTTTAAAGTTTCATAGTTTGACAGATCTCCGCAGAAAATTATGTCTTCAATTTTATTTTTGCGGCAGTAATTAAGAGTTTTACTTAGGTTTGCTAAATTGTCGTGAATGTCTGAAATAATTGCAAATTTCATATTTTATTTATTAGACTTGTCTCATAATAACTTTTTACTGCGATTTACATATTTTGGTCAAATTTTCCATCCCCCTTCTCGCGAGAGGGGGGGATGAAATATTTGCCTCAAAATTTGAAAATCTCGCTACAAAATTTATTATGCGACAAATCTATTATGAATTATCCAAATTTTAACAATGAGATAGAACTATTAGAACAAGGATATGCGGCGATAACTGGAATTGACGAAGTTGGACGTGGCGCTTGGGCTGGACCTATAGTAGCGGCCGCGGTAATCCTGTCGCCAAAAAATAATATTCAAGGATTGAATGATTCTAAAATGCTTAGCGCTAAACAGAGGGAAAGATTATATGATATTATTATGGAAAAAGCCGTTGGATGTTCGGTAGGAATAGTTAGTAATAAGACAATTGATGAAATCAATATTGGCGAAGCAAATTTAGAAGCAGTTAATAAGGCGATCGCTCATTTGAAGGCAACTGTAAAAAAATCTGATTATTTGTTAATTGATTTTTTGATAAATAAAAAAATAATTATTTTAGATAACGTTCCATACAGATTAGTAAAACATGGGGATAAGAAAATTGTTTCAATCGCAGCGGCTTCCATAATCGCAAAAGTGGCGCGCGATAGAATGATGGTTGATTATAATAAAGAATTTCCAGAATACGGGTTTGAGCGGCATAAAGGGTATGGAACGTTTTTGCATAGGCAGATGATTGCTAAATACGGGATTTGCGATTTACACAGAAAGTCGTTCAAGCCGATAAAAAAATTAAAGGCTATTTAACAGGATCGTTTCCTCCTTTATTCCATGGATTGCAACGGATTACTCGCCATAGCGCCATAAATCCGCCTTTAATAATTCCATATTTTTTAATCGCTTGGTATCCGTATTCCGAGCAAGTTGGATTAAATCTGCACCATCCGTTTGGAAAGAATATTTTAGGAAAGCCGTGATCAAAGGAGAGTGTTTTTTGGTAAAGACGGATTATTTTTAAAACAACAAATCGCGGATAATAAATAAAGAGATTTTTATTGTTCATAATTTTTTATATAAAACGCTTTAAAATATTAGACTTATTACACAACAAGTCTATTATAACATAATTCTACAAATGCCAAAAATATTTAACAACAAAATATTTCAAATTTATAAAAAAATATTCAAAATAATTTTTGATAAAATATATATTTTTAAAAATAATATTAATTTCGTTGCGATGATTTTTATTATTTATTTTTTTTACATATTAATTTCATTTTTATTGGACGAAGTATTTTTA
>JAYEJQ010000018.1:0-4743 GCA_034660735.1 Patescibacteria group bacterium
GATTAAACAGATTGTTGAAAAATATGAAGTTAATGAAGATGATTTGATTGATGATTTGGTAGAAAACAAAGTAATTAGGGCTTCACATAAATTTTTAGAAAATGGATTTGAATATATTAAATCAAACTTTCCACTTATTTTTGAAGGAGTTGATTCTAATAAAATTAGAAAGGCAAGCGTACAAAAGAAAAAATTAAAAATAAAAGTAAAAAAATATAGCGAACTTAAAGAATTGTGGGAAAAACTTAATGAAAAAGTTGTTTTAGAATATAAAATTGAAAATGAAAATAAGTTTAAAAAAATATTTGTAGATTTCTTAAAAAATACTGAGCTTGCAATTAAAGGAGCAAGAGAAAGAACCGCGCAAGTTGGATTTGAAAATAACCAAGCCTTTGTAAGGGAAGAAACTGCAATTTATGGAAACGAAATAACTTCTATTTCTACAATGAGATATGAAGATTTTTTAAAACAACTATCTTCTGCATTAAATATTAACCTAAAAACAATACATAAGTGTTTTATAGATGCTAATATAGAGATAAATAAATGTCTTAATCAATCAACTCTGAGAATATTTAAACAAAAATTTGATAATTATTTAATGTATAAAGCGTTTGATAAAAGTAAATTCAGCATAGAATATCAAAAAGTTAAAAGCGAGATTCATCCTACAAAATTAACTGACACAAACGGAAGAGTAGAAAATGAGGTTAATGCTTCTGATATTGGCGTTTTTTATTCAGATGAAAAAGTTGCAGATAATTATTTATTTGATAAATTATTTTATGATAGTGAGCTTGAGAAAGATAATATTAAAGAAAATCTAACTGATGTAATTGTTTTTACAAAAATACCTAAAAATTCAATAAAAATACCTGTTGCGGGCGGTAAAAGTTATTCTCCAGACTTTGCATATATTCTTAATTTTAAAGATGGAAATAAAAAATTGTATTTTATTGTAGAAACTAAAAATACAGATGATGATAGTTTAAGAAATGAAGAAACACAAAAAATTAAACATGCAGAAAAATTCTTTGGAAATAATATTGAAATTAAGTTCAAGACACAATTTAGCAATAAAAAAATAGCAAATTTAATACAAGAAATATATAATTAAAATAATAAGGAATTTTCTTTTTCCCAATTCACCCCTAATCACTCTTTCATTTTTCAAAACAAAAAAATTAAATTTAAATTTTATCGGTTCATCGCTTTGGGGGATTGATATTTTTATATATTTTAAAACAAGATAAAAAATTACTCTGCGGACTTGCTTTTTAAAATCATACGCGAAATACTTATTTAAATACCTATTTAAATAAGTATTTCTTTCACATAAATTATAAAATAAAAAAATGTAAATAATTTAAATATTGATTTTATGACAAAAAAAAGAAAAAAGGTAGCAATCTGCCATTATCGTGTTGGAAAGACGGACGGAGTTTCGTTGGAAATCGCGAAACGGAAACAGATATTGGAAAAATACGGCTGCGATGTAAAATTAATTGCAGGAAAAGAGAGTAATGGCGCTGATTATATTATAAAAGAATTGGGATGGGGCAACCATGTTGTTCCGATTCTTAGAGAAAACGGATTTGTCTATTTTAATAAAAATAATTTAAATATATCCGAACTTAACGAAAAAATGGACAAAGTAAGCGATATTATAGAAAAAAGGCTTGATTTTATCCAGCAAAAAGAAAAATTTGACGCTGTTTTAATACATAATATTTTTTCATTCGGATGCCACACTGCCGCGGCTAAGCCATTTGCGAGATGGATAAAAAAAAATAAGATACCTTGTCTATCTACTAACCACGATTTTTACTGGGAGCGAAAAAGATTTAAAATTCCGCCAAACGGCTATTTGAAAAAATACATACAAGAATTTATGCCGATTAAAAGCGTCTATATAAAACATATTGTTATAAATTCTTTGGCGAAAAAAGAACTGAAAAAAAGATTTGGTATAAAAAGCCATATCTTTCCTGATATATTTGACTTCAATCAAAATAAATGGAAAAAAGATTCGTTTAATAAAAATTTTCTTAAGTCAATAAAAGTTAAATCGTCTGATCTTATTATTCTGCAAGCCACTCGCGTAATGCCAAGAAAGGGTATAGAATTGGCTATGGATTTTGCGAAAAAAATGCAAGAAAAAATAAGCGGACTAAAAGGAAAAATAATTTATAACGGAAAAAAAATCAATTCCGACTCAAGAGTTGTTTTAATTGTTGCAGGATATACTGAAAAGGGAGATAAAAATTATTTAATGAAAATAAAATTAAAAGCGTTAAGGGAAGGAATAAATGTAAAATTTATATCTAAATATATTGATGCGGTAAGGGACTGCGGGCAGATTGGCAACATATATTCTCTTTGGGATTCCTATGTTTACTCGGATATTGTCACTTTTCCAAGTTTAATAGAAGGCTGGGGCAACCAATTTATAGAAGCGATATTCGCCAAAAAGCCGATTGTTGTCTTTGAATATCCTGTATTTAAAAAAGACATTAAAAAGGAGGGATATAATATCATATCGCTTGGCGACAAACTTAAAAATTCTGACGAATTCGGGCTTTACCGACTGCCTGAAAAAAATATTGAACGAGCCGCAGAAACAGCGATTAAATGGCTTGTTAGCGCGAATTCAAACAAAAAACTTGAACAAAATTTTAAAATAGGAAAAAAATACCATAGCTATAAAATTTTAGAAAAATTTATAATCAAGGAATTAGGATTGTAAATTAAAGTTATTATTTAAAAAAACAAAACTCCGAGCGAAAATTTCACTCGGAATCTTTATATGTAGTGATATTATATTTATTTTTACTTGCCTTCAACAATTTTTTCAATAACGCTTGATGGCGCTTCTGAATAGTTGAAAAATTCCATAAAATAAGAAGCGCGCCCCTGCGTATTAGACCGCAACTGCGTGGCGTAGCCAAACATTTCCGACAGCGGAACTTTTGCCGTAATGACTTTTACTTTCCCGACTCCTTGCCCGCGATCTTCCATATTGTCAATCTGTCCGCGTTTGGAATTCAAGTCGCCGATAACGTCTCCCATAAATTTTTCCGGGGTTACCACTTCTACTTTCATAATCGGCTCTAAAATTATCGGATTGGCATTTTTCGCTGCTTCTTGAAAACCGCGGTTAGCGGCAATTTTAAAGGCAATCTCAGATGAATCAACTTCGTGGTATGATCCATCGTAAACAGTCGCTTTAATGTCAATCAACGGATACCCTGCGACAATTCCGTTTGCCATAGCTTCCTGTATCCCTTTATTAACTGGCTGAATATATTCACGCGGAATTACTCCGCCTTTAACTTCATCAACAAATTCATACCCCTTGCCTGCTTCCTGAGGCTCAAGTTTTATCCAGCAATCGCCGTATTGTCCCCGTCCTCCAGATTGGTGGATATATTTCCCCTGCGCTTTTGATTCAGATTTAATTGTTTCTTTGTAAGCGACTTGCGGCTTACCTGTGTTTGCCTCAACTTTAAATTCTCTTTTCATCCTATCTATAAGTATATCCAAATGCAACTCCCCCATTCCTGAAATAATTGTCTGGGCGGTGTCTTCGTCGGTTCTAATTCTAAAAGTCGGATCTTCCTCTGATAATTTTTGCAGCGCGACTCCCATTTTTTCCTGATCCGCTTTAGTTTTCGGCTCTATCGCGATTGAGATAACAGGCTCTGGGAAAGTGATTGTTTCTAAAATAACGGGGCTATCCGCATCGCATAAAGAATTCCCCGTAAATACTTTTTTCAATCCAATTGCAGCCGCAATCTCGCCTGTGTATATTTCCTGCACTTCTTCTCTACTATTCGCATGCATCTTCACGATTCTTCCAACCCTCTCTTTCTCGCCTGTATTTGCGTTCAAAATATACGACCCTGCTTTTAAATTTCCTGCATACACTCTGAAAAAACAGAGCTTGCCGACAAAAGGATCAATCGCGATTTTAAATGCAAGCGCCGTAAACGGTTCGTCTTCCGAACTTTTTCGTTTAATAATTTTCTCTTCGTCTTTCGGATCAACCCCTTCTACTGGAGGAACATCAAGCGGGGATGGCAAATATTGATTAACAGCGTCAAGTAAAAATTGAACGCCTTTATTTTTCAACGCGCTTCCGCAAAGCACTGGAACTATCTGGTTCGCGATAACGGCTTTTCGCAAAACTTTTTTCAATTCTTCAACGCTTATCTCTTTCCCTTCTAAATATTTATTCATTAAATCTTCGTCATTTTCAACAATTGCCTCAATTAATTTATCGCGGTATTCTTTGGCTTTTTCTTTCATATCATCTGGGATGTCACTGTCTTCCCATTCTTTTCCGTCTTCGTCTTTATAAATTCTCGCTTTCTGTTCAATCAAATCAATAATTCCCTTAAAATCAGATTCAGCGCCGATCGGCAACTGTATCGGATGCGCGTTTTTCGTAAGCCGTTCGTGAATTGTTTTTAAATCATAAAAAAAATCAGCTCCTGTCCTGTCTAATTTATTAACAAAAGCCAATCGCGGCACTTTAAATTTATCAGCCTGTCGCCAAACTGTTTCCGACTGCGGTTCTACTCCTGCCACTCCGTCAAAAATTACAACGCCACCGTCAAGCACACGCAAAGATCGCTGGACTTCAGCGGTAAAATCAATATGTCCAGGCGTGTCAATAATATTTATATTGTGATCTTTCCAAAAACAGGTTGTCGCGGCGGAAGTGATTGTAATTCCGCGTTC
>JAYEJQ010000019.1:0-22493 GCA_034660735.1 Patescibacteria group bacterium
CGCCTTTAAACGATAACCAATTAGGCGTCTGCGCGGGCGCGCGAAAAATCTGCGGCGGAACAATGGGCTGGATAAACGATTATTCATCTATCCCTAATAATGAATATCCAACAGAAATATCCTGCGACGGATTGGACAACAATTGCGACGGCACCACAGATGAGGTATGCAACATAGACGGTGATAATTATTGCGATTGCGGACAGACTTTTATTTATGGCTCGGATTTAACAGATATTTGTTCGGGCACTAATACTACAGATGCAGCTGCCGTAGCTAATACTTGCGATTGTAATGATACTAATATTAGCATTAATCCAGCGGCTGCAGAAATTTGCGATAACAGCATTGATGATGACTGTGATACAGACATTGATTGCGCTGATACTGACTGCATTGGTGATCTTGCTTGCGTGGCAACTTGCTCTGACGGCACCACGGCTAATAATTGCTCAACAGCAACTGGGAAGCCCTGGTATTGCGATAATACGAGCAATTTAGTTGAAAATTGCGCTATCTGTGGCTGCGCTGGTTCCTGGATCTGCGGACCTGCAGGCACTTTTTGCTGTGATGACCAATGCAATAGTTCTTGTTCTTCAATAGGTTGTACAGTCGCTTACGATCCAGACTGCGGCTGCCAGGATGGAGATGGTTGTTGCGGGATTGGGTGTGATAATACTGATGACAGTGATTGTCCATTGATTTGTACTCCTGACGGGTGTAATGCTAATTGTCCTGCTGGTTGCACTGTTGCCCAAGATGGAGACTGCGGTTGTCAAGACAGTAATGGTTGTTGTGGAATAGGATGTGATAGTGGGAATGATAATGATTGCGCTCCAATCTGCACACCTAATGGCTGCAATGGCAATTGTCCAACAGGTTGCGGGCCTGCTGATGATCCTGATTGTTCAGGAACTGGTTGTTGCGGAGATAATAACTGTGATACAGGAGAAGATTGTTTGACTTGTCCAAACGATTGTGGAGTATGTCCTAACAACAATATAAAATTACTTACTAAATATTCCAATAAAGAAGTATTTTTAATTTCAGACAATGACTGGAAAAATGTTTTGCCTTTAGTTCCTGTTTCAATTTGGACAGAACCGGATGGAACTATTAATAAATATCCGGCTTTGGTTTATCATGATGAAAGCGGGGCCATTGATGTTGATTCCACGATTCATTTTATGCAATTATATCCGCCAAGCAATTTAACCACTATTGGTTCTATTCCAGTTAGTTTAACTAATCTTTTAGCCGCGGCGCAGCCATTAGGCGCGGGCATGGATGTGATTAATGATGTGGATAATATAAGCACTTCTGACTACTTTTCCTATTGGTCTAATTATAATGATGTGGTTTATGTTCAGGATGATTATGAATTAGCGCTTTTAGCTTCAACTTACGCGTCTTTGATTAACGCGCCTTTGGTGATTGAGGGAACAGGTAATGATACTGACGGAGTTTTTACAGGCAAAAACATTATTTGCGTTGGCAGTCCGCCAAGGAGCTGTGATGAGCAGTATAACTTGGATCAAATACAGGATAAGTATGTTCAGGTGGTTAATAGTGTTGATAGTAAGGATTTGAATAAGATTATTGTGACTAATCCGAACGATTGGGTATATAGTGTTCCGCCAATCGGCATATTTAATACAGATAAAAGCGAAGATAGAATCCAGGAAGTTTTTAGCAAGCACTCGTTATCTTCGCCATTTTTAGCCTCAGCTAAACACGAGCTAATTTTAACAGTAGACGGCTTTCCTAACAGGGATAGTTGCAATAATTCAAATCAAAATATTAATTGCAGCGCTCTTAGAGATAAAATTAAACAAAAAGTTGAGTCATTAAATTTGTCTGGTATTGATATTAACAGAAAACATTCAGCATTAAATATTGTTTTATATGACAACGGCGAAATTAAACAGGTTCAAGACTCTTATTATGGCGCCTTTGCCTTTTTTATTAATAATAATAAAATAGTTTGGCTTAAGCAGGATAAAATAGAAAAAATTGTAGTCCCAGGAGAATATAGCATAGAAGATGATTATACTTTAAAATCCTATGATATTTTAACAGAACAAACAGAAATTTTGTATTCATTTGGAAAAAATTCGCCTAGTGAAATGGCGATGCATGATAATAATATTGTATGGTCAGAAGAAGACATGGATACAGGAATATTCACAATTATATTATTTGATATTAATACTAAAACTACTCAAATAATATATTCTACTACTAATCAAATAATGGGCGCTGGCGGACAAGGATTATTAATAAATAATAATTATATTATTTGGAACGAGGAAATTTTTAACCCAATTACTTTTGAACAAACAAACATATTAAATGAATTTAATATTTCCACTACTGCCATAACCCAGTTGTATTCTACCATTGGAAAAAATATGTATATTAATTTAACAGACAGTTTGTTGGCTTGGCAGGACATGGATTTTATGGCTGGCACTCAACAAATGTATTATATGAAATTTAGCGATCATAATAATATTGCTTTTCATAATCCAATAAATAATATTGTAGGTATGTCCCTTAACAGTGATATTATAGCCTGGAAAGAATGGGACACGGACCATTATGTTTTCCATAAATATGATGTTATTACAGATGTTGTTACTAATAATGCGGTGTTATTGCCACAAAATTATTTTCCCAACGCGTTTATTCTTTATAATAATAAAATATATATGTATGGTAGCGGCGCTAATGATAAAAATGTGATTGCTTATGATATTGATACCGGGCAAAAACAGGATATTACTGATCCAGCAACTGATATAAATAATAAAGTTGGTTTAGCAATTCATTCCGACAGAATTATTTGGTCTGAGACCATAAAAAGAAATTATATGTTTAAAGACGGATATATTACTATAATTGGAGGTCCAGAAGCTATTCCATATTTTAATGCTTCAGTAGCAGATAAGCAGATGTTTGCCAGCATTTATCACGGTAATTATTTTCCTGATTTAGCTTATGGCAGAATAGTGGGATTAACCAGTTCTGACGCTTCAAGTTATATTAACAGAGCTATATTTTTTAATGATGTTCCAGCCAATAATAAGGTGGCTTTTTTCGCCTCTGAATCAAACGGTCGGACAAGTGGCACAAGCTGGTTAGATAATTATGCCTGTCCTATTTTTGGCAATTCTGGCTATACTGTTTCTGCTTGCGTGCGGCATTATGGGATTGATCTATATCCTTTTAATTCTTCTGAGGCGATATATTATGAAGATGCTGATTTTATTTATTATTATGATCATGGCAGTCTTGGCGGAATAAATATTTCTTATCAAGATTTGCCTTATATGAATAATATTTTTATTAATACTATGGCTTGTTCCACGGCTCAGATTAGCATGAAAAATTATAATTTTGCTTTAATGTCTATGAGAAAAGGCGCTATCGCTTATATGGGAGCCGTGCAAATTGCAAGCATTTATCCATCAACTGGCTTAGCTCACAGCGTTTATCATGAAGATTTGCCAATAGGTTTTGCTTTTATTAAATATATATCAATGTTGCGGCAAGAAACGCTTCTTGGCGACCCGACTTTAAAAATCGGCAGAACATTAGTTAATCAGCCATTAATTTTAGAATAATTAATATTTACAATAAAGATAAACAATACACTTATGAAGCATTTTATAACAACTATCCTCTTAACAGTTTTCCTCCTAAACATCAACATAAGTTTAGCGCAAACTAATGCAGACATAGATATTAAAATCAAAGTCAAAGACACTTTCCAAATCAACGACACCCTGAATTTTACTTATACCCTAACCTCAAATCAAGACACAGAAATAACCTATACTCCCTATATTTCCTGCGAGCAAGCGCCCCAGCCGTTTTTAGAAGAAAAGAAAATAAGTTTAAAAGCAAATATTCCATATCAAGACAAGTATTTAAGCATTAAAGTGGAAGATAATTTAGAGCCGCAAGCCTGCACCGCTTTTATCCAAATATCAAACCCAATAGAAAAGAAGATAGAAAAAGAATTTAAAATAGAAACAACGCCAAGTTTTCAGTTTAGTCTTCAATGTTGCAAAGATCAGTCCTGCGCGGAAAAAACCAAAGTATTTGTTTTAGACAGCACTATTTATTTAGATTACACTTCAGAAATAGATAGTCTGGAAATATCTGCTAATTTAATTTATCCGGATAAAAAAGCAAAACAAATTACTTTGCCAACATCAATCAAAGCGGAACAAGTGGGGAATTATGAATTAGAAGTGATAGCTAAAAAAGACGGCTACAAGACCGTAGCTAAGAAAGATATGTTTGGGATTATCGGCGAACAAGTTAAAATCAAATCAGCTTCAATCTGCAACGCGGACGGCGTTTGCTCCGGTCAGGAAAACGAGCAAAATTGCCCCCAGGATTGCGTAAAAGTTAAACAAACAATTGACAAAAGCAACCTAAAAATAATTATTTTAATAATCGCGGTAGTAATAATTATAGGCATTATAATAGCGGTTTATTGGTTTTTGGCGAGGAAAAAAGAATTTAAAGGTCAGCAGGATAAAAATAATTATTAAAATATTTTTATACTTGACATGTATAAGTTCGCTCACATATTGGAATCCAAATAACAAAAATGTATGCAGATAGGATTTCAATATAAGCATTGCAAAGGTTTTGCAAGATTATATAATTACGGATTAAAACATTTTAATCCTAATAAATTGAAAGATATCATTGGAGTTTAAATTTAACTTCGCCTGTGGATTATTTATTAAATAACAATATGGTTTCCAATATGAGGCGGACTAATATAAACTATTGACATATTTTTGTTTTGTCATAAGATAAAGAAAAATAGGGAAAATTAAGCAAAAATAAATTATGAATTACGAAATATTATATATTGCGCCTAATAAATATTCTGAAACGGAGATTAAAACCGTTGACGCAAAAATCGCTTCTATCTTAACAGACAACAAGGCGGCTATCGTAGAAATTGATCATTGGGGTAAAAAAAAATTAGCGTATCCGATCAAGCATTATGATTATGGATATTATACATTAATAATTTTTTCAGCCGCGGATGACATTATTGCTAAAATTACTGAGAAATTAAACTTAAATCAGGATGTCATAAGATTTCAGATAGTTAAAGAAGTAAAAAAATCGCCTATAATTAAAGGCAAGAAAAAAATAAAGACTACTAAGGCGTCAAGCAGTGAAATAACCGAAAAAATAAAAGACTATATAAAAATAGACGAACAGAAAAAAAGCGAAAATAAAGACAAAAAAATTGAGACGGAAAGAAAAAACAACGATAAGCATAGCAAAATAAAAATTGACGGTTTAGATAAAAAATTAGACGAATTATTAGAAGAGACCTTGTAATATTTATTGTCGTTTGCGATGAATTAAACGAGTGAAACTGGAGAGTTGCGACCCAGTAATGAAAGCGGAGCAAACTTCACAATTTTATTGATAGACAAAATTATAAGTTTTTTAAAGCGATAAATTTATGGATTTAAATAAAGTGATGCTAATCGGAAATGTTACTAGAGATCCAGAATTAAAAACAATACCTTCTGGACAGCAGGTCGCGTCGTTCAGCATAGCAACAAATCTTACATGGGTAGATAAAAATAGCGGCCAAAAACAGTCAAAAGCTGAATTTCATAATATTGTCGTATGGAGGAAACTTGCCGAAATTTGCGGTCAATATTTAAAAAAGGGATCTAAAATTTATATTGAAGGTCGCTTGCAGACAAGAGACTGGGTTGGACAAGACGGAGTAAAAAGGTACCGAACAGAAATCGTAGGCGATAATATGATTATGCTTGGCGGCGGCGGAAACAGTTCTCCACAATTCCGTCCCAATCAGCAAAATAGCGCGCCAACAGCTCAAACTAAAGAAGAGATACCAACAATCCAGCAAGAAGACGATACAGATAACGGGCAGGAAAATCCTTCAAATCCTTCAAAGCCTTCAGACGACGAAGAGATAAATGTAGAAGAAATACCTTTTTAATTAAAAATAAAATTTTGGCGATTTTTTATTTTCTAATTGCATTAAGTTACGAAATTACAATAAAAAAAGATTTTTAAAAATCATCAAAATCTTAAATTATGAATACAAAAAATAAAAATTCGCAGCAAAAAAGTTATTGCTATTTCTGCGTTAACAACATTAAAGAAATTGATTATAAGCAGTCTGAAATTTTAAGACGTTTTACGTCTTCATACGCCAAAATTAGACCGAGGCGGAAAAGCCATGTCTGTTCCAAACACCAAAGGCAGTTGTCGCGGGCAATTAAGCGCGCTCGCATTATGGCTTTGCTTCCGTTTATGGTTAGATAAAATATTTTAAAATTTAAAAAAATAAAAAATCGCCCATTAAGTGCTATGGGCGTTTTTTTTATGGATTTTTTCGCGTTTTTTACTATTCTACATTAAATTTAAATAGCCTTATGGTTCAGTATAATTAGAGGACTAATTTTTTATCGGGATAAATTCCGCAATATCATTAATGTCCGCATAAGTTATGTAGTAAAAATGTCCGTTCAGTAATAGGATTACCGCATCAACTACCGCCTCCTCACAAAGACAATGCAATGAAACTCCTCGCAAAAATCTTCGTAATTTAAAGCATACAATGTTTCGTATATCTGATATTTACCAAAACTCTTTCTTTTTCTAAGAGTGATTAGGAGTGAATTGGAAAAAGAAAAACACCTTATTATTTCTTGTTCAAAACAAACCAATCTCCTTCACTAATTACTTCAATTTTATTATCAACAATTTTTAATGCAGATTCATCGTCAAGTACATAAATTGGCATAGTTATATTTTTAGCAATTTTTTCTATATTTTCTCTTTTTAATTTTTTAAAATACTCTAAATTTAAGTGTGGTAAAAAGTAAAAATCTACAAAATTTAACCCACTCATTTTTTCAGTTTCAAGTCTATCTTTTTCATACACTTGTTGAAATAGTTTTAAATTTAAATCAGGATTAGTAACCATACTTCCAGCGCTTGCGCCAACATAAACTTTATTTTTTAATAATTCAGATAGTTCGTTTATTAACCCAGTTTTATTTAACCACCTCATTAGATAATAAACATTCCCTCCTTCAAAAAATAAAACATCGGCTCTTTCAAAACTTGGTTTCCAAATTTTTTTATCAACTGCTGAAATATCTGTAATTTCAATAGATTTAAAGTTTTGTTTTTTTAAATTCATAAGATCGGTAATAAACCAATCTTTATCTCCAACTTCAATATTACTTGCAGTTGGCACAAAAACTACAATAGTTTCTTCTGGTTTTTTGCCAGTTAAATCAAACAAAGCATTTGCTATTGAATTGTTTGTAAGACCACCCGATGTTAAAAGTAATTTCATGATATTTAAGCTTAGAATTAAAAGTTTATAAAATTATTCATTTTAGAGCAATAGCGGAGAAATTCCTTTTATTTCCCTTATTATAAAAAAAATTAAATTTTTATTCCTTATTTTAAAAATCTCTCTGCAAATCATTAAATTGTTTAAAAAATGGTTACACATAACAAGTTATACAAGTTATGTCTGAATTTAGTTAAAATTTAAATAAAAATAAACAATTATTTATAATAAATATGTAATCAATAATTTATCCACAATGCTCGGGGACAGGGAGTTGAACCCCGATTTACAGGACCAAAACCTGCCGTCCTACCATTAGACGATCCCCGAGCGTTATAGATAAATTTTTTGTTCCGAGGCAGGGATTTGAACCCCGATTAACTGGACCAGAACCAGCCGTCCTACCATTAGACGACCTCGGAAAGAATAATATCAATTTTAACCTACTTTTTTGTGAATTGCAATAGTATGTATTAGTTGTTAGATTATCCAACGTTGTTTTTCGCATTGCGGCAGTCTCCGATAGGGACTGCCGCAATTTTGCATAATCGTCGCAGTCCCTATCGGAGACTGCAACGGGGCGAAATGGATGAGACATGAATATTGCTATATTAAATAGGATTGTCGCGCAACTTATTAATTTTACAGCCAGTTATATTTAATAAAAAAATTTCAAAACATTTTTGAAGTTTTTATGTTTTTGCTTTGCTTTTAAAGTTTGCTTTTTTTGCCATAAGAGTGATAAGCGCGCCGATAGGCCAAGCAGCCCTTAAAATCCAATATTGCCATAGCGGATGCCATTTTTTAAAATATTTTAGCATACTGTCGCGGAAATATTTTTGAGTAGTATTTGTTTTAACTAATGAAAAACTTTTGCCGACGTAATCAACGCATTCCACTGTTGGCGTATATATAACTTTCCAACCAGCATTTTTAACTTGGCGGCAAAAATCAACCTCCTCAAACCAGATAAAATACCGTTCGTCCAAACCGCCTAATTTTTCAATCGCTTCGCGTCGTATCACAAAAAACGATCCGCGGATAGAATCAACGCTCGCCTCGCGGGAATAATTAAAATTTTCCATTAAATATTTGCTAAGAATTTTTGGAAAAATATGCGGCAGTTTTAACACAATCGCTAATTGATTTAATAAAGTCGGATAGCGGCGAATATGTAAAATTGTCTCTCCAGTCTCCTTGATTAAATGACATCCAGCAACTCCTGCCTCTTTATGCCTGTTCATCCATTCAACCATATTTTCTAAGGTTTCAGGCATAACGCGCATATCAGGGTTAAGAAGCAAAATGAATTTTCCTTTTGCTTTTTTTATTCCCTGATTATTAGCTTTAGCAAAGCCTAAATTTTCATTGTTAGTTATTAGTTTAACTTGCGGAAATTCTTTTTTAATTATTTCAGCAGTATTGTCTGCTGAATTATTATCAATAACAAAAATTTCAAATGAAAAATTCCGCGTCTCTTTGGAATTAAAAATCGCTTTTAAATTTTCTTTTAATAATTCTTTTACATTCCAAGAAACAATTACTATGCTCAAATCCATAAATTCTATTTTAAATTGTGAAAATATTTTTTTAATTCATTTCCGATATCCTCCCTTTCAACTGCGTATTCTAAAATCGCTTTTAAATAATTCAGTGGATCTCCTGTTGTGAGCCACTTTCCGCTTTCAACTTTTTTAGCATAAAATTCTCCGCCATTCTTTATATAAGCGCGGATAGCGTCAACAATCCACAACTCATTACCTTTTCCTAAAGCCGTGTTTTTTAAAATATCAACAATCTTTTGGTTTAAAATCATTCTGCCAAAGTCCGCTAAACAGGAAGGAGCTTCTTTAATTGTTGGCTTTTCAATAATCCCTTTAAGTTTCATACTTCCTTTTTCTAAATCAACAATTCCATAACGATCAACTTGGTTTTTTGGAACTTCTTGCGCGCCAATCATTAGATGCCCGCTTTTATTATAATCATCAACCATCTGCTTAGTAAAAGATACCTTTGATTTTACTAAATCGTCCCCCCATACATAAACGAATGGTTCGTTTCCAATTATGCTCGCGGCGGACAGTACTGGAGTTCCATTGCCATAAGGACCTTTTTGGCGAATATATATAAAATTTGCCATTTCAGATAATCTGATTATTTCTTTTAATCGTTTCTTTTTACCTGTTTTTTCTAAACTATTTTCAAGTTCTAAATTGCGGTCAAAATGGTCTTCTAAAGGTTTTTTGTCCCATTTTGTGACTAAAATAATATCTTTAATCCCAGCTTCAACTAATTCCTCAATAACAAGCTGGATAATCGGCTTGTCAATAATCGGAAGCATCTCTTTCGGCATCGCTTTTGTAGCTGGTAAAAGGCGAGTTCCAGATCCAGCCACAGCAACAACAGCTTTTTTTATTTTTTGCATAATGTTATTTTAATTTTTTTAAGTTACGAAATATAATAAACCCCTCTGTCTTTATAAGAAATGAAATGGAGAGGCGAAAGTAATTTTTAATAATTTAATTTTTTATATATTTTAATCTTTTTTCTTATTTTTAATAATTTTAAATATTCTTTCAATAAATACCGCTCAAAAATAATCGCAAACGTAAACATTTTAAAAGCGAACCATAAAACTTCCAATTTTTGTTTTATTGCTAATGTCCGCCAATATTTTATAAAGATAATGTGTTTATGCAAAAATCCCCACCGCTTAATCTGTTGGCTTTTATTTTTTCGGTTAAGCGCGACTTGCAGATTTTTAAATCCTTTTGCGGATGCTGTTCTGTCGTGGTAAATCACTGCTTTTGAAATCAACTTTGATTTATAGCCAGCCAATTTAAGGCGATAAGCCAAATCGCAATCTTCTTCGTACATAAACATCAATTCGTCAAAATATTCGCTGTTATTTTTAATTTCTTCTAACACGCTCACACGATATATCGCGGCTGCTCCGCTCGGTCCGAGTATTTCTGCGCCATCATATTGTCCGCGATCAATTTCTCCTTGCCCGATATCTTTAAATCTAAGCGCGCTGATTTCTTGTATTCCGCAACTGTCAATAATTTTTGTTTTTTTATTTTGCTCAAAGTCCCATTTTAATATTTTCGGACAGACAGAGTCTAATTCTTTATCGCTATCCATCGCGTTAGCCATTTTTTTAATTGCGTCCGGCTCTAAGATTATATCATTATTTATTGCTAAAAAATATTTTGCGTCCATCTCAACCGCTCTGCTGATCATTTTATTATAAGCTCGCGCGAAACCAATATTTTTTCCCGTCCCTAAAATTTTTATTTCAGGATAACTATTTTTTATATAATTAATATTTTCATTATCAGAATTTTCAGTATTATCAAAAGCGATTATCTTAAAATCAGTAAAAGTTTGTTTTTTTAAATTAGATAAAAAATAAGGCAAATATTTTGCGGTTGATTTGCCGTAAGTTATAAATCCGATTATCAATTTAATATGGTTATCGCTGTTCATTTAATTACACGACTAATTTATTTTGCAATTTTTCTTTCGCGAGTATTTGCGCTTCAAGCAAACTGTCAAAAGTGCCTGCGTCAAGCCATTTTCCGTTAACCATCGCGACATCCAATTCTCCTTTTTTTAAATACCAATTATGTAAATCCGTGATTTCTAACTCGCCCCTCTCGCTCGGCTCTATATGTTTCGCTGTTTCAACCACTCTATTGTCGTATATGTAAAGTCCTGTGATTGCATAATCGCTAATCCATTTTTTCGGCTTTTCTTGTATTTTTTCCGCTTTCATATCTTGACCGAATTTAACAACTCCGAAACGTTCAGGGTCGGAAACTTTTTTGGCAAAAACTTTTCCGCCGCTTTTAAAGCTTTTTATCTCTTTTAAAAAATCATCTTCAAAAATATTGTCGCCTAAAATCATTGTTACATTGTCTTTGCCGATAAAATTTTCTCCAACAATAAAAGCGTCTGCAAGCCCCCTCGGTTCTTCTTGAACTTCATAAGTGAACCGCGCGCCGAACTTTTTGCCGCTTCCAAGAAGATTTAAAAAATGCCCTGCGTATTCAGGAGCGATAATAATCAATATATCTCTAATCCCCGCTTTAATTAAAGTGTTTAAAGGATAATAGATCATCGGTCTATTATAAACAGGCAATAGTTGTTTGCTTGTCACTTTTGTGCAAGGACGTAGCCGTGTCGCGCTGCCTCCTGCTAAAATTATTCCTTTCATAAATTATAAATTTAAAAGAATTTTTATGTCGTTTTGCGTTCTTGAATGCGGGGTCTCCAAAATTTTTGGAATTTTTTCTAATCGTTTATCGTTCATTATAATTTTAAAAGCGTCTAAACCGATTTCCCCTTTTCCGATATTTTGATGCCTATCAACTCTACTGCCTAATCCTTTTTTAGAATCATTTAAATGCATAACCCGCAAATTTTTTAATCCCAAAATCTCGTCAAATTTTTTCATTGTTTGCCTGAAAGCTTTTTCGTTCCTAATATCGTATCCTGCCGCAAAACTGTGGCAAGTGTCAAAACAGACGCCAATTTTATCTTTATTATTTATTATTTTTATAATAAAAGCAATATGTTCAAATTTATATCCAAGGTTTGTTCCCTGTCCTGCCGTTGTTTCTAATAAAAGCATCGGAGAATTATTCCCAACTTCATTAAACGCCAAATTTAAATTTTCAACGATTCTTTTTAGTCCGCTTTCTTCGCCGCCTTTGATATAAGCACCTGGGTGCATTACTATATATTTAATTTTTAAAGAGGAACATCTTTGAAATTCTTGAATTAAAGCTGTTTTTGATAAATATTGTTTTTGTTTTTCTGGCGACGCTAAATTTATTAAATAAGAAGTGTGGGAAATTATTTCATCTATTCCAGTCTCTTTTTTTGCGTCTAAAAAATCATAAATTTCATCTTTGTTCAGCGGTTTTTCCAGCCAGCCCATCGGATTTTTAGTAAAAATTTGCAATGCGCCGCATCCCTTTTTTTTCGCCTCTCTTACCGCGTTTCCTAATCCGCTGCCAATTGAAAAATGCGCGCCTATTAATTTCATAATTTTATTTATATTGCATTTTATAATATTCTTTATATTTCCCTGATTTAATTTTTTTCCACCAATCGGGATTATTTTTATACCAGTCAATTGTCATTCTCAACCCTTCGTTAAAGTCAACTTTCGGCTCCCAGCCAAGTTCGTTTTTGATTTTAGAATAATCAATTGCGTATCGCAAATCGTGTCCTTTTCTGTCTTTAATATGCTCAATCATATCTTCTTTAAAATCCATCATTTCTAAAATTTTTTTAGTAATTTTCAGATTAGATAATTCGTTGCCGCCGCCCAAACAATATGTTTCTCCTATTTCCCCTTTTTGAATTATTAGATCAACTCCTGCGTTATGATCGTCAACAAAAATCCAGTCGCGAATATTTTTTCCATTGCCATACACAGGAACTTTTTTGCCTTCAATTAAATTTGTGATAAACAGAGGGATTAGTTTTTCAGGAAATTGATACGGTCCGTAATTATTTGAACAGTTGGAAATTGTAATCGGGAGCTTATGAGTATGAAAATAAGCGCGGACTAAATGGTCTGCCGCGGCTTTTGAAGCGCTATAAGGGCTTCGCGGATCATAAATATTTTTTTCATTAAATGGCGAATCGGAAAATCCGAGCGAGCCGAAAACCTCGTCGGTTGAAATATGGTGAAATCTAATATTACCGTTATTTTTAGCCGCATCCAATAAAATGCGCGTGCCTTCAATATTTGTTTTAATAAAATCTTTGCTGTTAGCGATTGAGCGGTCAACATGAGATTCTGCCGCAAAATGAACAATCAAATTAACATTTTTAACTAAACCATTAACCAAATCAGTATCGCAAATATCGCCTTTTATAAATTCATAATTTGGATTATTTTCAACCTCTTTTAAATTTTCCAAATTTCCAGCGTAAGTCAATGCGTCAAGATTGACAATTTTATCGTAAGGATATTTTTTCATCCAATAACGAATAAAATTAGATCCAATAAACCCCGCGCCTCCAGTCACTAAAATTTTCATAGATTTTATAAATTATTTGAGTTTATGCATATATTATAATCCATTTTATTTTTTTAAGCAAAAGAAAAACCAACCACATTTTGTTTTTCACCTCCTTTTTTTGTGGTTGGTTGGTTTGAAATTATATTATTGAAATTTATTTTATTTTATTAAATCAATTTCTTCCAAAATTAATTTTAATGCTTTTTTGGGATTTTGTGACTTAAACACAGGGCTTCCGCACGAAACAATGTCCGCTCCTTTTCTAAAAGCCTCTTCTGGCTCCATTATTTGTTTCTGAAAATTTACCTGTTTATCGCCAAACCATTTTGGCCGAACGGCGGGGTTAAATTTAATCCCACCTAAATCCAATACCGCATCAAGGCAAGTTCCGGGTAAAATATAGCCATCACAGCCCCATTTTAACGCAGTTTTTGCCAGTAAACGAACCATTTTATCCATCGGACGACCAAAAAATTTCTTACAATAATCATCGTCATAATGGGTAAGTACTGTTACCCCCAAAACAGTTAACCCTACTTTCTTCGCGGTATCAACCGCTTTTTCCAGCAAGCTATCAGCCTGAGCCCACACATTAACCATTGTTGCGCCTTGATCAGCAATGGCTTTGATAGCCTCGTTCATGGTTCGCTTGCCATTCCACATTTTCATGTCAACAAAAATTGGCTTGTCTGAAAATTTGCCGATTTTGCCGATTATGTTGATGTCTTTCAATGCCAAGTCCAAATTTAATTTTATGCCATAATTTCCGACAATGCCAGAAATCAATTTAATGTTTTTAAACGCTTCTGTTTTGTTAGAAGCATCATTAGCAAGAAAAAAAGATGGCAACATTTTTACCTCCCTTCAAAAAATTGAAATCCGCGAGTTAAATTCCATTTTTTTGGATTATTCAAAAAATTAAAGTAATTTGCAACGATTTTTTCAGAAAAAAATCCATCCTTTACGGCGAAAGGAAGCAAATCATCACGAAGACCGATAACCCAATGTAAGTTGATATTATATTTTTTCAACCTTTTAACTGCCATCGGATTTTGATAAAAAAGAATAGTGGCAGCATCTTCAACTACGCGGTCTTTTTTATCCCGCTCATATAACACTCCGTTAGTTGTAGTCTCGGCAAAATTAACCAACTCTTCAACTATTAGCGTTCTGCATTGTAGCGGGATATTAGGATTATTTCGATCTCCCGTATCTAACTCTTTATGACCGCCAACCTTCCGCGCACCTCGTTGATAGACGTAAACAATTTTTTTGTCTAATCGTTCAGACATTATTTGCTTAAGCCGAAATCCAGGCATTGATCCTCCAGTCATCATGCCAACGATTAAATCAAACTGTACATCGTCGTCAATTAACTTATCGGAAAGCAAATCAACCATCGACTCAAAAACATCATCAAAACCAACGCGTCCCTTAATGTCCACATATCCGGGACCGCGATTTCCTGAACTATAGAGAAATGGCTCTTCTCCTAAATCAACATTTCGAATTTCCACACCGCCTGACTCTAGAATTAGTCTCATCGTTTTTTCTTTTTTTTCTTGATTCATAATGCGCTCCTCCCTGTTTGTTTTTATTTTTAACAAATTTTAAAAATTAAAAAGAATTTGTCGTATTTTCAAAGAACAAAAAAATAAAAATCCAAAGAAAACTTCCCTGGACTTTTTTAAAAACAATATATTAAATTTTCCGTTATGTCAAGATTTATAATAAAAAAATAGCTTCCGTTAAAATTTTTTTCATAAATTTTATAAACTATTTTTTATTTTTTTAATAATTTTTTCCGCATCTCCTTTTTTGTATTTTCCCTGCTGCCATAGTTTTAATCCGTCGCCTTGTTTTCTTGGAATAATATGAAAATGAAGATGCGGAACGACTTGCCCAGCGATTTGACCATTGTTTATATTTACATTATAACCAGCAGCACACAAACTATTTTTAATCGCTTTGCCGATTTTTTTAACTTCTTTAATTAAATCGCATAATTCGTTTTCAGGAATTTCTTCAATATTTTTGTAATGTTTTTTTGGTATCACCAAAGTATGCCCATCGCTTACGGGCATAATATCTAAAAACGCCAAAACATTCTCATCTTCGTAAATTTTATAACAAGGAATTTCCCCTTTAATAATTTTGCAAAAAATACAATCCATATTTAGAATTAAAAAGTAAAAATAAAAAAATATATTAATTTCACAATAAAATTATTTACAATTTACAATTCTAACAACCACCTCCAAGCGGAAATAAAAATTATTGTTTTATTATTTTCTGTTATTGTTTTGTCTTGATTATGTGTAATGATAATTCCCTTTTTCAATTTATAAACTTCCATTGCTTCTTTAATTCCGTTTAATTCTCTTCCTTCATTTTGATTGTTTATTTCATAGCAAACTTGAATCGCTTCTTTTATTTTCAACCCTTCTTTAATAACAAAATCGCATTCATATTTTCCACTATGATAAAAACATTCCTTTTTTATTCTTTTTAATTCAAAAAATATTAAATTTTCCAAATAGCGACCGTTATTTTTTGAAAAATTAAAACCGATTTCACTCATTAATCCGTTATCAGCGCAATAAATTTTTCGCTTGTTAATATTTTGTTTCTTTAAAGAAAAATCATACTTTTTCAATTCATCAAATAAATAAGATTGCTTCAAGTATTGAATGTATTCCTTGACGGTATTTTCGTGGATACTTAAATTTTTTGCGATATTATTATAACTGAAAAAACAGGTGGCATTGGTAATTAAAAAATAAGCGATTTGCTTTAAATTAAAAGAATCTCTAATTTTATTATTATCAATTACATCTTTTAAAAGGATAGTCTGATAATAAGTTTTTAAAATAGAGCTATTATTTGAAATAACAGCTTCTGGAAAACCGCCTTGTTTTAAATATTTATTAAACAGCGCTATTAGTTTATTTTTGATTGGAAAATTGTTGGCATATTCTTGATAGTAATCCTGCTGATGAAATGCTAAAAATTCTTTGAAAGAAAATGGCTGGTTAAAATGGCTAAAATATCTGCCAGAAAGCCTGGAAATATATTGGCTTTCTAATAATTTGGAATTTGAGCCGGTGATGAATATTTTTTTGAATATTTTTTGATCATATTTGGCTTTGACCCATTTTTCCCACAGTAATATATTTTGAACTTCGTCTAAAAATAAATATTTAATTTTGATTTGGGTTAGTGTTTCGGTTTCGTTAATAATTTTATCTAATTTTTGAATATTTTGGTAAAAAGGTATAAAATTCGGATTGTCAAAATTTATTGTTAAAATTTCTTTTGGCTTAATTTTAAATTTTTGAATTAAATCCTGAGTTAAAATATTAAAAATAGTTGACTTGCCGCTTCTTCTGACGCCGGTGATAACTTCTATAAAATTTGATTTAAGTTTTATATTCTTTATAATATCCCTATAAACATAGTTATTCTCTGCTTTTTTCCCGCGCCAATGTGAATTTTGCTCTAAAATAGTATTTTTTAATTCCATATTATAATATTTAAATATTTAATATTATACTTATTATGTTAGGTAATATTATTATAGTAAAATTTAGATTATTGTCAATAAGAAATTCCGCACCAATCACTCCGTTGATTTTAATTTATGAAATCCAAATAATTATCCTTATTGGTTATTTTATAAGTTTTTCCATAAATTATTAATTTTTGTTCTTGTTTTTGAAAATTTAGCGGTTTTTTCCAATTCGCGCTTTAAAATTTTTTTCTCCGTTTTTTTAATATTTTCGCTTAACTGTTTGATTATTTTTTCCAATCTTTCTTTATACGGTTTAACAATTACTCCCATACTTTTTAATTTATCAACATTTAGGATAGTGTCAACTCTGCGGTTGGGCGTAATTTTATCCAATTCCTTTTTTGTGATTTTATTTATTTCAAGACTTGGCAAAATATATTTTTTCAGCATCAATCCGATCTGATAAGGCGTTGTCCATCCTTGATTTGCCATATGCAAAATTCCAGTCGGTTTTGTTTTTAAAATTTCTAAAGTCCAGTCCATTAAATCTTCTAAAACCGTGCCAGCGTTCGGAGTGTCCACGTAATTTACAAAAGTCAGAAGTTTCATCAGCATATTTTTATGATTTGCTTGAGATGATACTGGCTGGCGCGGACGAAGAATAAGAGATTTAAAATTTTTTGATTTATTAGATTGAATTAGTTGTTCCGCCCAAACTTTTGTCCAAGAATAAAACGCGGCTGGCGACGGAATGCTATCCTCGCTTTTTTTATCATTTTCGTCCTTGCTTTCAAAAATGCACCCGCTTGAAAAATGGATAAAATAGATTTTTTCCTCATCGCATATTCGCGCTATATTGTCGGCGCCTAAGACATTAACATTAAATGCCTCCAATCTATTTCTACCGCACCATTCTAAATTTGTTTTAGCGGCTGTATTTATAACGACAGTCGGATTATATTTTTTAATAGTTTTTTGAACTTGATTGATGTCGGTTATATTTGTTCGCGTAATTTTAGATTTAATGTTTTGCTTAGCAAAATAGGAATTGTAAAAATTTCCAATCTGCCCATTTCCAAAAATAAGAATTTTGTCTTTTGTCATAAAAATATTTATTAAAAATTTAATCTCCCGTGCTGTTTCCGCAGCAGATTGCTACGGCTAAAGCGTCTGCGGCATCGTCTGGCTTTGGAACTGTTTTTAAATTTAACAGCATTTTTACCATGCTTTGAACCTGCTTTTTGTCAGCTCTTCCATACGAAGCGACTGCTTGCTTAATTTGCAAAGGGGTATATTCAAAAATTGGCAGGCTATTTTGCGAAGCGGTTAAAATAATTACGCCACGCGCGTGTCCGACTGAAAGAGCTGTTTTAACATTTTTGCAAAAAAATAGTTCTTCAACCGCAATTTTATTTGGTTTGAATTTTTTGATGATTTTATCCAACTGTTGATGGATCTCTTTCAGCCTTTCTGAAAAAATTTGTTTTGCCGCTGTCGCGATTATTCCGTTGCAAATCATTCTAAAATCTCCGTTTTTTTCTTTTTGGATTACGCCGTATCCTGTTATCGCGAATCCAGGATCAATGCCAAGTATAATAGAACTGTTATTTTTCATTTAATAAAACTGTTATAATTTTTATTTATTATAACACAGATAATTTATAAAAAGCAATTGCTAATTATGTTTGTGTTTTAATACTAATAATCCATTTTAACATTTTATTATTAAATTTACCCATATTATTTCTAAAATCCAAAGCTCTTGTTTTAATATTTAGATTGTTTTTGGATTTTTATTTGCGTAATTTAATATCTCTGTGATATAATGCAAATAAGACTTAACTGTTTTATGACTAAATTTGCGCGATTTCATTTCCTGTTTTATTTTTAATATAGGATTTTGGCTTGGATAATAATCGCTTTGTTTTATAAGTTGTTTATGATTTAAAGTTTATGTGATTATTTTAGTTTATTTAAAACATTAAGCCAACTAATTCGGATATCCCGTATGAAAAAGGAGATTTGCACGAACTTGTCAACAACGCTCCCGACAACAAAAGAACAATGGACTTTATTATTCCAAACAAGAAAAATCCAATCATTATTGCCGAAAGTTCGTTTTTGGTAACAACATCATCAGGACAAGGCGATAAATCTAAAACAGAAATTTCGATTGATTCTTTAATTAAATCGCATTATCCAAAGGCAAAGTTTATTGGTTTTGTAGATGGCATTGGTTGGTATGTGCAAAAAGGTGATTTGAAAAGAATGGTAAATGCGTATGCGGATGTATTTACTTTTCACAAAGAAGAATTACAACGTTTTGAGAGATTGCTAATTGATACTTTTTTAAAAAAATAAATTATGAGTACAATAAATTTTGAAATTAAAGGAATAGGAAAATTAATAAAAGAAGATCAACTTACTGTTCCTATCTACCAGCGTCCCTATGCTTGGGAAGAGAAAAATATCAATGACCTATTTAGCGATATTCATTTAGCAATCAGTAATAATGAAGAAGAATATTTTCTTGGCACTATTGTTTTATCTCAACAGGAAAATTCTAATGTTCTTGAGATAGTTGATGGACAATGAAGAATAGCGTCCATAATTATTTTTTTATCAGCAGTTAAAGATTATTTTGAACAACAGAATGAATTTTTACGTGCTAATTCTATTTAAAGTAACTTTTTAAGTAATTTTGATATACGAGCGGGTGATAATCTTCCAAAGATTCAATTTGGCAATCAAGATAATACCTTTTTTTAGAAGTTTTATTATTGATAATAATCAAAGCATTCAAACAACAAAAGACTCTCATGAGAGGATAAAAAAAACAAAAGAATTATCAAAAATACGTGTTCAAAAATTAGCGCAGTTATCTGCTTCTGATTTAAATGTTTTACATAATTGGATTGATTTCGTTGAAGAAAAATTAAAAGTTGTTTCCATTACTGTACCAAGCAAGGCAAACGCATTCACTTTTTTTGAAACCTTAAATGATAGAGGGCTTGAATTAGCTCAAGTTGATTTACTTAAAAATTATTTATATAGCAAGGCAGGAGATAGATTAGATGAAGTACAAAATTTATGGACTGAAATGATATATCAGATTGAATCAGCAGAGAATGAGAATCTAGTTTTGGAATATATTAAATATCATTGGTCATCACAATATGGCTTAACAAGAGAAAAAAATAAAGAATTATATAATGATATTAAAAACAAAGTTAGAAATGTATCCCATACTGTAAGTTTCGTTAATAACTTAAAAGAAGATGCCAATTTGTATTTAGCAATCATTAATCATAACAATCCGTACTGGGAAGAATTTCCAAATAAAACGAAAGAGTATATAGAAACATTAAACTTTTTTAACCTAAGACAATTTAGGCCATTATTGTTAGCTATATTAAAAAAATTTAACGACAAGAGAGATTGAAAAATCTTTAAAATTAATTGTTTCTTGGTTGGTCCGAAATTTAATTACCGGATCGCTCGGAGGTGGTACTTTAGAAAAAAATATGCAGAAAAGGCAAAAGAAATTTTTGAAGAACAAATATCCACGGCTCAAGAACTAAAAAATTCTCTTCTTTCTATTATACCTTCCGACGATGATTTTAAAACCAAATTTATTGTTGCAAAATCAAGCACAGAAAAATATGCAAGGTATTATTTGAGAGCAATAGAAAATCAAAAAAGAGGTGGAGAAAGTCCTGAATTGTTAGTAAATAGCAATCCAAATGTGGTCAACCTTGAACATGTATTACCAAAAAATCCGCAAGATGATTGGAGTAATTTTTCTGAAGAACAAATAATTTCGCTGAGAAACCGTTTAGGGAATTTAACCTTATTGCAATCAAGAATAAATTCTGAGGAAGGCAACGCTAATTTTAACAGCAAAAAAGTAAGATTTGGACAATCTGAATTATGGATTACAAAAATGATTTCGGAAGAATACAAATCTTGGGACGAAAATAATATTGTTGACAGGCAGCAAAAATTAGCAGAAATTGCAGTACAAACGTGGAATCTTAATATAACTTAAAAATATTATGAAAAAATATCTCAACAAAATTATTAAAGGCGACTGCTTGAAAGTCCTCAAAAAAATTGCAGATAACTCTGTGGATATGACTTTTGCTGATCCGCCTTTTAATTTGGAAAAAAAATATAATTGTTACGCCGACTCAAAAGAAAAAACAGAATATTTAGATTGGTGCAATGAATGGATGGATGAAATGGTGCGAATTACAAAACCGACTGGAGCAATTTTTGTGCATAATATTCCTCGTTGGCTCACTTATTATGCCGAACATTTAAACAAGATTGCTTTTTTTAAACATTGGATTGTTTGGGATTCTGGTGGTTCACCAATGGGAAAAACTAAATCATTATGGTATTCTATATTATACAAATTCTAAATCACACAACGATTTTAAATTTTATGATATTCGATATCCACATCCTCGTTGCAGAATATGCAAAGAATTTTCAAAAGATTATGGCGGGAAAAAGGCTCAAGCGCACGGATTTGGTCCTCTGCTTTCTGATGTTTGGAACGATATTCATCGCATTAGACACAAAAAAAGAAGAAACGAACACCCGTGTCAATTGCCAATTCCTTTGCTTGAAAGAATGATTTTAATGACAACTGACAAAAATGATATTGTGCTGGATCCGTTTATGGGAACTGGAACAACAGCAGTGGCCGCAAAACAACTAAGTAGAAATTATATAGGAATTGAACTTGATGACGATTATGTTCGCATTGCTAAAGAAAATGTTAAAAAAGCCAAAAAAACAAAACTTAATGGTCATTTTGTTTCAGTTTATCTCAAGCATATTCGCACAATGCGACAAGTCGATTTTGAAGAAATTTGGAAAAATAAAAATGGAGACTTAGAGTTATTAGAAAATAAATTGTATAAAATAAAGAAATAACAAGGAGTTTAAAGGTAAAGGGAATTTATCCTTGACGTTTAATATGGTAAAATAAATAAAAATAAGTTTTTAAATTTTAATTACGGCGAATTCGCCGTAATTACCTTATGACAAAAAATCAAAAAATAAAAGTAGAGGGCTTGGATATTACAGTCTTTAAGCAGAAGAGCGAAAATTATATTTCTTTGACCGACATAGCGAAACATAAAAATTCAGAAGCAGGCATGGTTATTTCCCATTGGCTAAGCACTCGTTTTGCCATTGAATTTATGGGAATATGGGAAAAAATAAACAATCCAAATTTTAAAGTTACTGAATTCAGTAATTTTAAAAATCAGAGCGGTGCTAACGGGTTTGTATTATCTGTCCATCACTAAAATAAAACCAATAAGAAATTTAGTGGCAATAGGAATTCACCCATAACCCTCCTTCCGTTTTTTAAAACGAAAAGATTAAATTTAAATTTTATCGGTTCAGCGTTTTGGGGAATTGATATTTTTATATATTTTGAAACAAGATAAAAAATTACTTTGCGGAATTGCTTTTTAAAATCATACGCGAAATACTTATTTAAATACCTATTTAAATAAGTATTTCTTTTACATAAATT
>JAYEJQ010000020.1:0-4494 GCA_034660735.1 Patescibacteria group bacterium
AAAGAAGTTAAAGTAATTAAAGTCGGTTTAGGCGTTTATGAAAAGAAAGGGAATTTAGATATTGAGTTAGCAGTTGATTTAATAAAGAATATCAATCAGTTTAACAGTTGCATTTTGGTTTCAGGTGATAGTGATTTTGCGGTTTTAGTAGATGAAATGAAAAAATTAAAGAAAAGAGTAGTTGTTCTTTCGACAAAATATCATATTTCAAGAGAATTGATTAAAAGGGCTAAATATATTGATTTGCGTAAATTAAAAGATGAGATAATCTATAAAAAACAAAACCCCTCCAAATTGGAGGGGAATCCGAAGTAATCAGTTAAGATTATTCAGAGGTTTGACTTATTATTAAAATAGCATATTAAATATTTTTGTCAATAATAAATTATTTATACCGTTGTTTTAAAAAAGGAAAGACCGTAACGGTTAGGTTACGGTCTGTAAATAATTTTTATCGGATGATTTTTACCATCCGATAAGTTTTTTTATATTTTTGCCATTTGCGCTAAATAGAGAGAATATAACATATATTCCCGATAGAATAAACAAGAATATAAATAACGCAAATATTGTTATAAAAAAATTTATCCAGTTTTTACTTTGCATCGCTACTGCAAAGCCGGTCATAGTAATAATCACAAAAAACAGCAAATAAAATTTTTTATCAGATAACATTTTTACCTCCTTTTTTAAAAGTTATTTTTATTTTTAAAAGAAACTTTTTAATTTAATTTGTCAATCCTTTATTAAAATTTGGATTGTAAACTATAAAATATGTTAGAAACAAAAATGCAAACAGGAAAAGTCAAGCAAGTAATCGGCGCGGTTGTTGATGTTCAATTCAACGATGAGTTGCCGGAAATTTATACTGCTCTTGAAGTTGAAAATCAAGACAAAAAATTAATTTTAGAAACCCAGCAACATATCGGCTCTAATGTAGTTCGGGCGATCTCTATGGGATCAACAGACGGATTAAAACGCGGAGACAAAGTTATTAATACAGGAAAAGGGATTAACGTTCCTGTTGGAGAAAAAACGCTCGGCAGAATTTTTGATGTTTTAGGAAATGCTGTTGACGGAAAAGAAGCGCCAAAAACAGAAAAGAAATATCCGATTCATCGCGAAGCGCCAAAGTTTATTGATCAATCAACAAAGACTGAAATTTTAGAAACAGGAATTAAAGTTATTGATTTGATATGTCCGATCGCCAAAGGAGGGAAAGTGGGAATGTTCGGCGGAGCTGGAGTAGGAAAGACTGTTATTATTCAGGAATTTATAAATAATATTGCTAAGCAGCACGGCGGATATTCCGTTTTTGCTGGAGTTGGCGAGCGAACTCGCGAGGGAAACGATCTTTACCATGAGATGAAAGGCGCTGGGGTGCTTGAAAAAGTAGCGATGGTTTTCGGGCAGATGAACGAACCGCCAGGGAGCAGAGCGCGCGTCGCACTTTCAGGACTTTCAATGGCGGAATATTTTCGTGATGAACAGAATCAAGACGTTTTGTTTTTTATAGATAATATTTTTAGATTTACGCAAGCAGGTTCCGAGGTTTCAACTTTATTAGGACGGATGCCATCAGCCGTTGGTTATCAGCCGACTTTGGCGACAGAGATGGGAGAACTGCAAGAAAGGATTACTTCAACAAATAAAGGATCAATCACCTCAATTCAAGCAGTTTATGTTCCAGCTGACGATTTAACAGATCCAGCGCCAGCGACGACTTTTGGGCATCTTGATTCAACAGTTGTTTTAGCAAGGAGCTTAGCTGAATTGGGAATTTACCCAGCGGTTGATCCGCTTGATTCATCGTCAATTATTTTAGATCCAAAAATTGTTGGCGAAGAACATTATAATGTAGCGCGCGGTGTGCAGAAAGTTTTGCAAAAGTATAAAGATTTACAGGATATTATCGCTATTCTTGGGATGGAAGAGTTGTCAGATGAAGACAAATTAACAGTATCGCGCGCTAGAAAAATACAAAGATTTTTATCCCAGCCGTTTCATGTCGCGGAAACATTTACAGGGCATCAGGGAAAATATGTAAAATTAAAAGACACTATAAAAGGGTTTAAAGAAATTCTTAATGGAAAACACGATGACAAAAATGAGGGAGATTTTTATATGAAAGGCGGAATTGCGGAAGTAGGAATTAAGAATAATTAAGCATGAAAAAATATAATAAATTGCAATTTCAAATTATCAAGCACCAAATTCAAAATTACAAATAACAAATAAATCACAATATTAAAATTCAAAACAAAAAAATTAAAAAATATAAAATTATTTAGAATTTTGAACATTGTAATTTTTATTTTATGTTAAATAAATTAATAAAATTTGAAATAGTAACTCCTGAACGAGTTGTTTTAAAAGAACAAGTTAGTCAGGTGAGTGTGCCTACAAAACAGGGCGAAATTACGGTTTTGTTTGGGCATATTCCATTGGTGGCAGGATTAATACCTGGCGTTATTGAAATTGTTAAAGAAAATGGAAATAGCGAAATTATGTTCGTGTCAGGCGGATTTATTGAAGTTTTGAAGGAGAAAATTGTTATTTTGGCTGACATTGCGGAACGAGCGGAAGAGATTGATATAGATAGAGTTGAAGAAGCCAAAAAGCGAGCAGAAAAGATTAAAAAAGATAGCAGGCATTTTGACAAAGAAAGATTTGCTAATATTAGCGCCAGCATCGCGAAAGAATTGGCTAGAACAAAAGCTGTCAAAAGATGGAAAAAAATTAATACAGAAGCAAGAATTAAGAATTAGGCACTCTTGAAATTTTTTTTAACGTGTTATAATTTTATTGGTTTTGAGATAGTATTTTATCTATAGTAGAGAGCGAGCTCGCTTTTGTAGATAAAACATTATCCCCCTTTTTATGTTTTTATAAAAAGGGGGATTTGTGTTTTTTATTTAGTGATATTTTGTAATTTAAAGTAATTATAAATTTTTTATGAACACAAAAAAAGTTATTAAAAAAATTGTCCTTAGTGTGCTATTGTTCGGATTATTTTTTACTCCAGCAATCTCGCTTGCTTCAGGGAATGGAGAAGAGTCGCCAAGCGGGCATGGCGATATTGCTTTAGTTTTTGGGGCTATGGCAATACTGCTTATTTTAAGTAAATTTGGCAGCCTTATTACGCGATTTGGCCAGCCAGCAGTTCTTGGAGAGATACTGGTCGGAGTTGTTTTGGGAAATTTGGCGCTTTTAGGGTTTTCTTTTTTCAGGGAATTGGAACATAACGCAATTATCGCGTTTTTAGCTGAATTTGGAGTTGTTCTTTTGCTTTTTCAAATCGGATTGGAAAGCAATGTTAAGGAAATAAAAAGCGTTGGAATTAAGTCGTTTGTAGTTGCTATGATCGGTGTAGTAGCGCCTTTTGTTTTAGGAACTTATTTAATCGGTCCTTATATTTTTCCAGGATTAGAGCAGATAGCTTATCTTTTTATAGGCGCAGCTTTGACTGCAACTTCGGTTGGAATCACAGGCAGGGTGTTTAAAGATTTTAATAAATTGCATATTAAAGAAGCAAAAGTGGTTTTAGGAGCGGCTGTTATTGATGATATTTTAGGATTGCTGATTTTGGCTGTAATTACCGCTATTGCCACAGTAGGATCGATCAGTCTGTTTGATTTTGGAATAATAACTTTAAAAGCTTTCGGGTTTCTTTTCGGAGGCATATTAGCAGGAAATTATATTGCAGCAAATTTAGGAAAAGTGCTTTTAAAAATTCATACTGGCATAGGTATGAAGTTATCTTTGGCTTTGTCAATCGGACTATTTTTTTCTTATATTGCCAGCTTAGTCGGATTAGCTCCTATTATCGGGGCGTTTGTCGCAGGGTTATTATTGGATAATGTTCATTTTAAGGGTTTTAAGAGTTATAGATTAGTAAGGGATATAAAAAAATGGATGGGCAGCAGAGAAGTCAATGGGGTCCATAAAGATTTAAATCAAATTTTAGAAAAGCATTCGCGTAAACATATTGAGGATTTAATAGAAAATATAGCTTTTGTATTTGTGCCGATATTTTTTGTTTATACTGGCTTACAAGTTAGATTGGAAACTTTTTTTAATCCAAAAATTTTATTGATTGCTTTGTTAGTTACAATTATTGCTGTTTTTGGAAAAGTTATTTCTGGAATATTTTTGCCTAAAAAATATAACAAGCTTATTGTCGGTTTCGCCATGGTGCCAAGAGGTGAAGTTGGCTTGATTTTTGGAAATATCGGAAAATCTTTAGGCGTGATTTCAGATGAAGTTTTTTCAGTGATTATTGTTATGGTGATTTTAACAACGGTTGTGGCGCCGCCAGTTTTATCCGTGTTTTTGAAAAAGTACGATGAATAGAATAAAGAATCAATAATTAAGGATTAATGTTTAAATAAAAATGCTTATTTTGCGAAATCAATGAGCGTTTTAAATCTTGACTTATATATCGGATTTTGATAGTATGGAGTTATAATGAAAATATATGAAAGACGCTTTTGT
>JAYEJQ010000021.1:0-4149 GCA_034660735.1 Patescibacteria group bacterium
TTTTGAATTTTATTATTTGTCATCCCGCCCCGCCGCTCGCGAGCAGCGGGGAGGAAAGACAATTCGAGTTTTGTAATTTAATAGATATTAAATAAAATATATGAGTTTAAAAAATAATCAACAATTAGAAATTTTGCGGCATAGTTTGTCGCATATTATGATGCAGGCATTAGAGCGATTATACAATGCAATTCCCGGAGTAGGTCCGGCGATTGAAAACGGATTTTATCACGATTTTGATTGTGAAAAACAAATAACAGAAATTGATTTGCCAAAAATAGAAGAAGAAATGAAAAAAATTATTAAAGAAAATTCAGTGATTGAAAAACAGGAGATGGAAATTGACAAAGGGATTGAATTTTTAAAAAGCAAGAATTATAAATATACTGTTGAATTGGCGGAAGATTTAAAAATGGAAGGCGAGACAGAAATTAGTTTTTATAAGCAGGGCGATTTTATAAATATGTGCAAAGGCCATCATTTAGCATCAACTGGAAAAATAAATTCAAATTCTTTTAAATTAACAAAATTGGCTGGCGCTTACTGGAAAGGTGATGAAAAAAATAAGATGATCCAACGGATTTATGGCGTCGCTTTTAACGACAGAAAAGAGTTGAAAAAATATTTACTAATGATGGAAGAAGCTGAAAAAAGAGATCACAGAAAACTTGGAAAAGAATTAGATTTGTTTTGCTTTTCAGATTTAGTCGGTCCGGGACTTCCTTTATTCGCTCCAAAAGGAGTTGTTATCATTGACGAATTAAGAAAACATATTGAAAAAGTTTGCGCTGAATACGGATTTCAGAAAGTAATGACTCCGCATTTGGCAAAAATAGATTTATATAGACTATCAGGGCATGCGGATAAATTTGGCAAAGAATTATTTCATGTTTCATCCGAACAAAAACATGATTTTGTAATGAAACCGGTTCAATGTCCGCATCAAACACAAATTTATGCTTCACAAAAACGCTCCTATCGTGATTTGCCAATAAGATATATGGAATCAGAAAAACAATACAGAGCCGAAAAATCAGGCGAAGTCGGCGGACTGAATAGAGTTTACGCGATTACGGTTGAAGATGGCCATTCTTTTTGTCGCGTGGAGCAAGTGAAAGAGGAAGTAAAAAATATGGTAAGCATAATTAAAGATTTTTACAGCGCCCTCGGTCTTTGGGAAAATCATTGGGTATCCCTTTCTGTTAGAGATTATAATCATCCGGAAAAATATATTGGCGAATCTAAGGATTGGGATAAATGCGAAAAAATGCTGGAAGATGTTGCGAAAGAAATGAAATTAGACGCTAAAAAAATTGAAGGCGAAGCAGCTCTTTATGGTCCGAAGCTTGATTTTATGTTTAAAGATTCTATTGGAAAAGAAATTCAAATCCCAACCGTCCAACTTGATTTCGCCACACCGAAACGATTTAATTTGGTTTATATAAATGAGAAAGGGGAAGAAGAATTTGTTGTAATGGTTCATCGTGCGATCTTGGGTTCTTATGAACGATTTTTGGCATTACTAATAGAACATTATGCTGGCGCTTTTCCAGTTTGGTTGTCGCCTGTTCAAGTAAAAATTTTGCCAGTGAGCGAAAATCATATTAAATTTTGCGAAAAATTAGCGCGAGAATTTAAAGAAAAAAATATCAGAGTTGAAATTGACCAAGCGAACGAAACCGTTGGAAATAAAATCAGAAAAGCAACGCAAGAAAAACCGCCATATATTTTAGTAATAGGCGACAAAGAGATGGGTTCAGATAATTTAAATGTCCGCGATCGCGGACAGAGGAAATCGCGGGAAATTAGCAAGCAGGATTTTATGGCGGAAATTTTAGAGAAAATAGACCAAAAAAGATGACTGATCTGTTTTTAAATTACAATGACGATGTTGATATTATTTTAGATTTTCATTTTATGGGGAAATTATTTCCAAGAGATATAAAAGAGGAAACTGAAATTTTTATCAGCAAGGCGATTATTGATAAATTAAAAAAAGTAAGAATAATTGTCGGGATAGGGAGCCATTCTAAAAAAGGCGGAATAGCGAAAAAATTTGTTTTAGAAATTTTAAAAAAATTGCAAAGCGAAAATATAATCACGAATTATATTTTACAAAGCGAAAGGGGAATTATTGATGTAGAAATTTAAATGATACTAAAAAATACTGTCTTTTGCCCCGCCGCTCGCGAGCAGCGGGGCAGGATGACAAATTTATTTTGAATAATCCAAAATTAGAGAATTGAAAATTCATTGGTAATTGCAAATTGCAAATTGAAAATTTAATTTGTTGTTTTTACTAAAATTAATTATTTATAATAAAATTAAAAATATTAGAAATGTTAAGATTTAATTAGCTATATTTATGGATTTAAAATCAAAAATTGAAAGTTTGTTATTTGCGGCGAATAAGCCGCTGGCGATCGGCAAAATATCTAAATTAGTTAAAGTGAACAAAAAAAGTGTTCAGTTAGAATTAGAAAATTTATTTAAGGATTATAATAAACGTGATGGCGGGATTGTTATTATTCAGAATTCGTCAAGTTATCAAATGGCGACAAATCCGAAAAATTCGGATATAATAAAAGATTTTTTAAAGGATGACATTGTGAGCGAGTTAACTCAGCCGTCATTAGAAACCCTCACGATTATTTGCTACAAAGCGCCTATTTCAAAACCGGAATTGGAACAATTAAGAGGCGTTAATTGCAGTATGATTTTAAGAAATTTAATGATTAGGGGGTTAGTTGAAAGCAAGAACGGCGGAGTTTTGAATAAGAAGAAAGAAATTGATAAATTTGTAAAAGATGAATTATATTACAGTATCACTTTTGATTTTTTAAAATTTTTAGGCGTAAAGTCTATTTCCGAATTGCCGGATTATAAAGAATTGAGTAGATAGTTGGATTTTGGTATTTTTTTTATTTTTTAACAAAATTTAAGTTTAGTTGGCGATAAATTATTAGATAAATCACAAATTCAAAATTACAAATCACAAATAAATTTAAAATCCAAATATCAAAATTCAAAACGATTTTGTATTAATTGTTTTGGATTTATAATTTTGGTTATTGTAGTTTATTTGGAATTTGTAATTTTGGATTTTGAATTTGTTTTTGATAAAATTTATTCCAAATTTATTTTTTGTGAATAAAATTTTAAAAAGCGCCAAAAAAATTTAATAAATGATTTATGCCTATTGTTTTAATTTTAGTTTTATTTATTGGAAATATTAATTTTAGTCAGCCATTAAATAACAGCGCTGATATTTTTTTTGCGCCGATCAAAAAAAATAGCGAAAGCATAGGCATCGCTGTTAGCGCGAAAAGCGTTTTAGCGATTGATAAAAAAAGCGATAAAATTTTGTTTGCAAAAAATCAAGATAAAATTTTACCGATTGCAAGCATAACTAAACTGATGTCAGTTTTAGTTTTATTAGATAAAGATTTGGATTGGCAAAGGGAAGTTAAAATTCAGAAAAAAGACAAAAGAATCGGCGGCAGAGTATATTTAGGATATGGAGAGGTTGCTACAGTGGAAAATTTATTAAATTTAGCGTTAGTAGCTTCTGATAATCAAGCGATAATCGCTTTAATCAGAAGCGCTGGATTTAGCGAACAAGAATTTGTTGATTTAATGAACGAAAAAACCGATAAAATTGGCATGCTGAAAACAAAATTTTTCGATCCGACAGGATTAGATTTGCGAAATGTTTCAACAGTTAAAGATTTAACTAAACTTGCTAAAGAAATTTTTAATCATCAGAAAATTATTGACATTTTAAGTAAAAAAGAATATTCGTTTGAGACTTTAAAAAATAAAAAATTTCATCGCGTTTTTTCAACTAATAAATTATTAAAAAACGTTGATGAAAATTATAGTTTGCAATTTGGCAAAACAGGGCATTTAGACGAGGCGGGATATTGTTTTTTAACGCAAGCAGTTGACAGTAAAGGCAACGAAATTATCATAGCTGCCTTAGGCAGCGATTCTGATTTTAACCGTTTTCAAGAGATGAAGGGGCTAATCGTTTGGGTTTTTGAGAATTGGGAGTGGGAGAGTAACGCCTATATGTCATTCTGATGCGATAGCCGAAGAATTTGCTTTGGTTATTGCTGAATTATTTTAAAATCATCTCTGTTTTAATAT
>JAYEJQ010000022.1:0-4024 GCA_034660735.1 Patescibacteria group bacterium
TAGGATTAAAATGTTTTAATCCGTAATTATATAATCTTGCAAAACCTTTGCAATGCTTATATTGAAATCCTATCTGCATACATTTTGGTTATTTGGATTCCAATATGTGAGTGAACTTATACATACAAAATTTCCTAAAAATCAAATTCCGCCAATTTTACTTCTGCTTCAATTTTTTTGTCTTTTCTTAAAATTTCCATATTAACATTAATGTTTTGCTTGTATTCCTGTATTATTTCGCTCAAATTTTTATTTACGTTCACCTTCTCGCCTTCAATTGAAATAATAATATCTTCATATTTTAACCCCGCTATGTCTGCTGGACTGCCTTTTGCCACCGCCGCATTCTTATCTGATGAATAAATTAAAGCTCCTTTGCCGTTTCTGATAAAATTTTCGCTTAATTCATTTTTAGGAAATTCGTTTAGATTTATATAACTAACTCCTAAAAAAATCCTGCTTAATTTTCCTGTTTTCAAAATTTGGCTTATCTGATTTTTAAAATAATTTATAGGAATGACTTTTATGAAATTACCATCCACGGAATCTATAATTCCCATAATTTCGCTGTTAAAATTTATCAGCGGCAAGCCAGCAGCCGCGCTTTGGCTCATAACTATTCTATTGCCTATTTTTTCAGACGACTGAATTATAGCATCTGTTTTTTTTAAATTTACAGCGCTATGCTTTACCGCGCTGCCGTATAAATCTATGCTTGCCAACTCATCTAATAAATTTAATTTATCGCTATCTCCTAACTTCATAGCCAAAAAATCTTTTTTCGGATTATCAACTTTTAAAAAAACAATGTCTGACACAGGATCTATTTCTTGTTTCTCTATTTGTAAAATATCTCCGCTATTCGTGATTATCGCTAATTTTCCGTTATTCTTTTTATTGTGAAAACTTTTATTATCAGCGCTCACAATCCATCCGTCATTAGTAAGAATAAAACCGTAAATAATAATATCTTCGTAGGAATAATAAGTTTCTAAAATATTTGACGGTTTTTCTTTTCGCAAAACAATTCCGACGATATTTTTACCCAATAAATCTATAGAAATATCTTCAATAATTTTATCGCTCTGCTTAAAAACAGAGATTTGTTTTGTTAGGTTTTGATTGGCTGGATTAAAACGATAATTTTCAACAAATAGCGTGCCCAAAGATCCAGCGAGAAATCCGACGATTGATACAAAAAATATAATGATTAAATTTTGGTATTTGCTGTTTAGCATAAAACGTTTTTTAAAAAAATTGTTATCCTAATTCTTCAATTGTCACCACGCCACTCGCGAGCAGCGGGGTGACAATATTTATATTTAATAATTTAAATTAAAATATTTAAACTTATGAAATCAGAAAAAAAATAAAAATGATTTTGAAATAATTTAATAATTTAATGATATTATCATTTTCTCAACGAATTACCTAACTTCTACAATTCTGAATTCCAACAAAAGGCTATAATTTATAGTGACAGTGATATTAAAATTTTAAATAATTAAAAATTTAGTAATTAAAAATTCATTGGAAATTGGCAATTGCAAATTGGAAATTCTATCGGTTACGCCCATTTAGCTGTGGCTAATGTTAAAATAATAATTATCAAACTTATTAACAGATGTCTTACTACCCTCGCCTTAGCCAAGACTTCCGTAAAATAAAAATAACTCATCCCTATGATTATATAATAAACATTAATTAAAATTAATCCATTGACATAAAAATTTGTCGGCAGGAACATAATGCTCCAAAATATTTCAAGTATAATGATAGTGGCGATTATAGAATAAAAATAATTAATTTTTCGCGCGATTTTATATATATAAAACAACTGAAAAGTGGACACAAAAGTCGTTAAAATTAAAAACGGAAGCATTATCCATAAAGAAAAATGAAATAGCGCTAAAAATAGAAAAATGTGGGAATAGATTAAAAATAGCGCGAGCAGATTTATGCCTGTCAAAACATTTTCCAAGGGATAACTTTGGCTTTGATAATCGTAAAAATTCGCGAACAAGCTTTCTGAAAACAGAAAAAATATAAAAGAGAATAATAAAATTGACAAATGCATTAAAATATCATTTTCTAAAAACATTAAAAAAAGAATAGCTCCGCACAACAAAAAAATCGGACTTGCCAAAAAAAAATAATTTTTTTCTTCAACGAAAATTTTTGCTATTTTTGTAATTTTAAAAATTAATGAGCGGCTATTCCTTAATCCTTGACGAGTAGAAATGTTTTTCGGCAGAATTTTCCAAACAAAAAAAAAGATAAACACGAAAGCCAAAAAACTGATAATCCATATAAATTTCGGCCACGATACTAAAATTTCCAGCAATGCAAAAATTGTCAAGGCAAAAGAGAAAGAATTTAATTTTTTTTCAAACATAATTTTTTTGATTTTAATATTTTTTCCGCCCTTTTCAAACCGCTAATATCATTAATCTGTAGCCAAAAATTAGCCTTGACAATCTGTATTGAATATTGATCAGACATTTTTACCAATGTCTGCGGCAGTCCGAATTCTTTTCCTCCGACAATCGGTTCTGGTTTATAATCAAAAAAATGCTTATTGATAACATACAAACCTGTATTAACCAAGCTTTTTTTGCGCTTATGCGTTCCTTCAATAATATCCTCAAGATGTCCTGATTTATTAAATTTAATCCGTCCACCGATAAATTTTCCGCTTATTTCCTTAGCGAGCATTGCTTGCGGAAATTTTAAACATTCTTCTATATCGCTCCGGCAATAAATATCGTCGCCCATTATCACTAAAAAACGATCTTTTAAAACGTCCTTACATAAACCTAAAGCGTAGCATGTTCCTAAAAACTTACGCTGTTTGATATACTTGACTTTTCTGCCTTTATATTCTTTTCCAAAATGATTTTCAATCTGTTCTGATAAATGTCCGACCACAATAATTATTTCATCTATTTCATTCGGCAGTTGATCTAAATTATGTTCTAATAAATTTTTTCCCGCAACGCGGATCATCGGCTTCGGTATATGATAAGTTATCGGTTTTAATCTTGTCCCAAGCCCAGCTGCTAAAAATACTGCTTGCATACTCATAATAAATTAATTACAGATGATAATAATTAAATGCGACAAGTCTAATAAAATTTTATTATTTTATCGCCAATACAACCTCATCCTTGTTTTTAATGAAATCAATTTCCTTCCCTATCGGATGTATTTCTAAAACCCTTTCGGAGACTTGAATTATATCTTTCCATTTATAGCCTAACTCTTCAAAAATTTCTCCTGAAGCAATTGGGCGTTTAAAGCCGTTGGATATAATATAGACAGTTGGAGACACAAGAGAAACAATCAATTCGCCGTCTCGCAATTTTAACGGTCCGTTGGTTGGATAACTTTCTAACTCTTCTTCTGAAACAGAAATTATTTTTTTATTCGGATAATTCACTTCCATTATTTTTTTGCTCCAAATCGGATATTTCTCATTATCTATTACAAAAAATACTCCGCCAGTTTTTCTATTCTGCAAAAGCGCTCCTGTCGGATAAATATCATTTTCCGTAATCAATTTGCCTTTTGAAAATTCGCTTAATTCCGCGCTTTCAACATCAATAATTTCCTCTGGGTTAAATCCGATTTTCTTAAAAACTTCCGTTGATTTTATTTCTCTTGTTATGTCATTTACCAATAAATAAACTATTTTTTCTGGGGAGCGGAGTAAAGAATAATTTGAAAATTTAATCGGTTTGCCTACTTCATATTTTTCTAAATCATCGCTTGCGACATCAAGAACTCTGTTTAAAGAATAGCGGGACATAAAAGCCGACTTGGTTAAAAATGGGCGTTTTTCTCCGTTTTGAATTAAATAAATTCCGCCTTCGCCTTTTTTTCGCAAAAGCGATCCGTCTGGATATTTTTGATAATCTTTTACTAAATAATCTTGGCTGCCGCCTTCAAAATAATCGTTGTATAATTTCCAAAAATTATAATTGCCGTAATAGACATGCGGGGTGTAAGTATAAAGCGCCGCGGT
>JAYEJQ010000023.1:0-3589 GCA_034660735.1 Patescibacteria group bacterium
TTTCTTTTAGCGCTAAAGTTGTTAAAGGCGAAGGAATAGGAAAAAAAATCGGATTTCCAACTATAAATTTAGATAAAACTTATTTAAAAATAGATTATGGAGTATATTCAGTTAAAGCCGAGATTAATGATAAAATATATAAAGGGCTGCTGCATTTCGGACCGAAAAAAACTTTTGCTAACAATATTTCTTTGGAGTTGTTTATAAAAAATTTTATTTCCGACATTAATGACAATCTGATTAAAATAACAGTTATTAAAAAGACAAGAGATATAAAAAAATTTTCTAACATTAAAGATCTCCAAAACCAGATCAAGCAAGATTTAAAATTATGCTAAATACAAACGAAAATATTATAATCAATCAGAAAAAAATAAAACAGGCGGATTTAGTCGTTGGCATTCCGTCATATAATGAAGCTGATAATATCTCTTTTGTCGCGGAACAGGTTGATAAAGGAATAACCAAATATTTCAAACAGCATAAAGCTGTTATTATTAATATTGACCACAACTCTCCAGACGACACAAGAGGCGTTTTTTTAAACACCAAGACAAAAACCGCTAAAATATATATTTCTACGCCGCCGAATTTACCTGGCAAAGGATACGGTTTTTATAATCTGTTTAAATTTGCTAAAAATTTAAAGCCTAAAGCGATAGTCGTTGTTGACGCTGATTTAAAAAATATATCGCCAGAATGGATTAAAAATTTAGCAGAGCCTATTTTTCAAGGAATTGATTTTATAACTCCCTTTTATTCAAGATGCGAATATGACGGAACAATCACTAATAATATTTGCTATCCTTTAATTTATGGATTATTCGGATATAACATCAGGCAACCGATTGGCGGAGATTTTTCTTTTTCGCCTAAATTATTAGAATATTGGCTTGAACAAAAATGGTCTAAAACAACTTATAAATTTGGGATTGATATTTTTATGACAATGAACGCGATTTTAGGAAGGTTTAAAATCGCGCAAACAGAATTAGGCAGTAAAATTCACAAACCGAGCGCGCCAAAATTAGATTCTATGTTTTCGCAAGTCGCGCTTACACTTTTTGAAATTATAAAAGATAACAAAAAAATATGGCTTAATAGCAACAATAAAAAAAGTATTTTGAATTTTAGAAATAAAAATATAAAATTTCAGCAAATACAAACATTATCTGTTGATTATAAAAAAATAAAAACTAAATCAATTTTTAATTTTTATGAAAATAAAAATGTTTTAGCTAAAATGTTGAGCAAAGATGTTTTTAAAAAAATTAAAAGAATGTATGACAAAAAAGATTTAGATATTAACGATGAGCTGTGGCGTAAAATTTTATACGATGCTGTTTATGCTTACGACACAACAAACGCAGGAGGCAAAATCGTTGAAGCTTTAAAGCCGCTATATTTTGGTCGTTTTGTTAGTTTTTTTAAAGCAACATTGGATAAATCGCCTGAGGCTTGCGAAAAGGAGATTGTAAATCAAGCAAAATTGTTTTGGAACAACCGTAATTATTTAATTGAAAAGTATAAAGTTTAATATAAAAAGTCATGTCATTCTTCGGCTATCGCTTCGTTCAGAATGACATGATTTTTATTATTTTGTAATTTAAAGTAAATTATACCGTTATGATTAAGACAATTTGAAAAATAATAAAAACAGGAAATATTATCCAAATTATAGGTAAAATAAATATAAAAACTAAAGATATAATAAATAGGATAGAGCGGATTATGATTTGAAAAATTCGCATAAAAAAACTTATGATTTTCCCTTGCCAGTCGTATTGAGCATACATCGGTTTAAATATGCTTGTAAGCCAAATTTTAAGACCGAGCGCGTTTTCCGCGTTCTTTGCTTTTTCTACGCAAAAAGCAACTGTTTTTTTTAATCCTTTTGTGTACCACCACAAAGGAAACAGCAGAATATCTCCGATGAGATCAATAGATATATATTTTATCGCTATAAGAAATGTGTTCTGTTTCATATCTAATTATTTATGTTTAACGGATTTAATTTTATTTTAGCACATATTGACAAAAAGGCGAATATGTGCTATAATAATTTTATAGTTAAATTATAAATTAAGAAAGGAGGTGTAGTTTGTATGGAAGAGACAATACAGAGCATTGAAGAGCAGAATGAACAGATTAGGGCGCAAAATAGAGGAATTATGAATTTTGCGTATGCTATGATTTTAGTCTGCGTGGGAGTTATAGCAGGCGGAGCAGTATGCGCTGTTTTATAAAAAAGTTCTTTTACAATTAAATAACAAATAAGCAAATATTATTTTATAAAAAATAATAAATAATTGTCCGCAACGTTGGACAGTATTAGAAAAAATAAAAATAAAAATAAAAAATAGCGGTTTAAAGGCCGCTTTTTTTATTGGTATAATTAAATTTTGGCATTTTTTAACTTTTTATTAAATTTAATCGCGAATAATTATAACTCATTTACTATTACTAAATTTGAAAATTTTAAATATCAAAATCCAAACATTAAATGAATGTCAAATGATTTAATGCTAAATGATTTTTTTTATTACAATAAACACATGCCTGTCATTCCGAACTTTCAAAATTGTCACCCCGCTGCTCGCGAGCGGCGGGGTGACATTGCGTGGTTTCGGGATGACATTGTGTGTGTATTATATCTATTTTTTATAAAATTCTGCCGCGGTTTCTGGTGAGATAGAATTTATCACTAATCCAGAGCCAAGCTCAATGCCAGCCCAGATACTGTCGCGCGGTTGGATCTTGCAATAAAAATGCTGGTCTTGATCTGAGATAACTTGATGCATAAAATAATTATAACTTAAATTGAATTTGTATAATTTTGATAATATTAATTTTAAAGTTTTAGCGAAAGATTTAAATTCATCGCTGTTTAATTTCGTGATATTATCAATGTGCCTTTTTGTGAAAATCCATGCTTCATAATGGTATCTTGACGCGTAAGGAGCGAAAGCTGCGATATATTTATCTTCAAAAATTTTGCGCGGACCTTTCATTTCTTGTTTAATAATGTCGCAATAAGGACAACTTTTATTTTTTATCTTGTATTTTTTAGCTAATTTCAGCTCTTCATAAATATTATGAGGCAATATACTGGTTGCAAAAATTTGCGAATGGTCGTGCACAACGCTAGCCCCGGCTTTTGATCCCTCGTTTTTAAAAACCAAGATGTATTCAATAGATTTTTTTTCAGTTATCTTTTTTGTTCTGTCCGCGTAGACTCTTAGTAATTTATCAATACGGTTAACGGAGAACTGCGCGAGAACTTCGGCATGATCAGGTGTTTCAATAATAACTTCCTGATATCCGTAAGCGAGCTTATTGTCCATTGTAACCGCCGGATATTTATTTTTTATAACTAAAATATCCCAGATTTTTTCTTTTTTGCCGAATTTTTTAACAATTACATTATTTTTTTTAACATTTTTAGGACAAAAGACGCATTCTCCCGTCCTTTTAATAATAGTGGTCTCTTTAATGTCGCGAGGCCTTTTTTTTCTGCTTGGCGTAATAACGACATATTTGTTTAAAAAATATGATTTTCTAATTTCTGATTTTTCCATAATGTTTTTTA
>JAYEJQ010000024.1:0-3583 GCA_034660735.1 Patescibacteria group bacterium
CAGCGGAAAACGCGGGCGCTATATTTAAAGCCAGCAAGCAAGCCGCTAAAAACAGATTTAAAATTTTTGATTTTTTAGGCATAAATTTATAGTTTATAATTTTTTAATTTTTTTGAATTCATTTTCATTTTTTTTTGATTTCATAAGTTTAAATATTTTAATTTATTTAAAACTGTCACCCCGCTGCTCGCGAGCGGCGGGGTCTGTGCTTGTTGTTAATTAAATATTACTCAACAAAACAGACTATAAAATTTAAAATTTTATCAACCTTAATCATAATATAGCGAATAGTAGCGATAGATCCTGAACTAAATTCAGGATGACAGCTTAATTTAAAGTGATATTTCGTAATTCAAAGGGCTATGATATTTAAAGTTTTAACAATCTTAATCATACCGTAGTGATAAGTAATGACAGATCCTGAAATAAATTCAGGATGACAAAGCAGTATTATATAACAATAATTTTAATATTTTAATTTTTTTTCATAAATTTATAGTTTATAATTTTTTTGAATTACAAGATATTTTTGCGTCCTTATCTTTTAAAAAACTTATATTTCGTAATAACATCCACGTGATTATACCTCCAATAACAGCAGTGGCGAATTGCGGCCAACTCATCATCCGCGCCACTTTTATCGCTAACTCTTGCTTTATAAGCAACTTGCTTATAAAACTAACGCTAAATAATAAAAAAATAAATTTTAATCCTGCGCCAACTATTAAGCCATACCAATATCCACTGCTTTTATTTTTTAAATTTTTGCGAAACCAATCAATCGTCAAGACTAAAATAGTATTAGCAATCATTATAAATGGAACAACTGGCGCTAAAATTGCAGGCAGCAATCCGCTTGACATAGCTATCAAACTTGGAATTAAACAGACGACCAGCGCGCTGCGAATGCCGACTGTCATTAAAGTTAAAATTAAAATTGCATTGATAATCGGACCTATAATCCATTGCGTATGAATATAAAACGGCAAAATTATTGCCGCGGCGGATAATATTAAAAACTTAGATATTGCGGCAATATTTACTTGTGTTAAAATTCTCTCTTTGACATACATCATAATTAAAATTTATTTCGCAACAAGTCTATTATTCATGAGGTAAATATCTTCTTATATCTTCTTCTATTGGCGTGGCGTCACAACCCGTGCATCCGATTAAAAATTTCGGGAGCTGCGCCGCTAATAAAAAACAAAAATTTATTATTAATATTATAATAAAGGTGGCGTTTAAGACTGATTCTTTTTCTGCCTTCCAAGACACTTTTCCTTGCGGCTTAATTTTGTTAAAAATAAATTTTAAAAAAACAAAAATTATAAGAATTAAAATTCCACCCGCGATAAGATAAGAAAAAAAATTGCTAATCCGAAATAAAAATTCCCCTGTCGTATGCTCCTGACAGCATGGATCTAAATAAATCTTAACGAAAAAATTATAAATCCCCAAAGCGATAATTATACACAGCATATAGCCGCCGAATTTCATCGCTTTATGGTTCCCATCGCGCAATAAATCCATATTTAATATTAATTTACGAATAATATATTTAACTAAGATTAATTATAGTTGCATTATAATCAGATTGATTGTCATCCTAAATCCGCACAATGTCGCCCCGCTGCTCGCGAGCGACGGGGTCTGTCGCTACTGTTCGCCGCATTATGATTAAGATTGATAAAACTTAAATTCCATAATCTGTTTTGCTGAGTAATATTTAGTTATCAATAAACACAGATCCTGAAATAAATTCAGGATGACATTGCGGTTATACAGTCATTAGTTCGTCTTCTTTTTTCTTTCCGATATCTTCAACCTCTATATTTCGCTCTTTTATTATTAAATCCAACTCCTCTATTAAGCGAAACTTTTCGTCCTCGCTAATCTCTTTTTGGCTTTCCATATTTTTAATCTTATCTTTAATTTCTTCGCGAACTTGACGTAAAGCGATTTTTGCCTGCTCTAATTTTTCATTTAAAATCTTTACGGTCTTTTTTCTATCATCTTCTGTTAACTGCGGCAAAACTATCCGCAAAATACTCCCTTCATTTTTTACTCCCGCGCCTAATCCTGAATTTGCTATTGCTTTTTCTATATCCTTAATAATGGTTTTGTCCCACGGTTGAATTACTATTGTTTTCACCTCTGGAACTGTTATATTCGCAAGCTGGGCTAATGGCGTTTTAGCCCCGTATGCTTCAATAATTATATCGTCAACTAAGGCTGTGCTTGCCCTGCCAGTTCTTATTTTTACCAATTCGCTTGTTAAATGCGAAATCGCTTTTTTAAGTTCTGTTTTATATTCTTCAATAATTTGCGTCATAAAATTTTTTGTTATGTTTAAATTAATTTACAAATTTATTTTAAATAACCCTCTTAATCCACCTTATCAGGGTGAAATAAATCTTTTTTAATATTCCTATTTCTTCTGCGGAAAATTAAAACTCATATATATAATATTTGAATCTTCTGGATCAATTAAAAAATTCGTAGGGGTTTTAGTTGAAAAAAGTTTTTTCGGTTTCCAATCGCTACCACTATTCGTGGTTTTGTAAAAAGTTGTTTTTGTTGTATAAAATATATTTTTATCGTTTTTAGGATCAACCGCTATGACCTGTATATCAGCTTGATTCGGCGACGTTAACAGTGGCAAGGCAGACCACGATTCTCCCCCGTCTTCTGTTTTTAATATGCCGTATTTACACAACAAAAACATACTATTCTGCTTTGACGGATTGAAAATTAAATCTCTATAATCATTATATCCTTTAAAATCTTTGAAATTATCTTTCAAATTTATGATACTCACTCCCGCGTCTATTGATTTAAAAATCCCTTTTTTCTTAGTAGCGAAATAGATTATCCTTGAATCATTTGGATCTATTAAAATATTCACTATGTTCCCAGAAATAGTGTTGAATGGCGTGCTCCATTTCCGTCCTTGATCAAAACTTTTATACAATCTACCTTTAGAGGTTCCAGCGTAAATTATATTTGTATTATAAAAATCAACCGCCACTTCGGTAATTTCCGCGCCTCCGTCTTCAATAAAAATATCGTTCCAATTTCTTCCGCAATCTGTTGTCTTTTTGATAAATTTTCCAAAAGTCGCGTAAATAATACATTTATTGTCGGGGTCAACAACTATGGAATTAACCTTTCCATTAGGAAAGCCTTTTAATTTAGCCCATCTTACTCCGCCATCATAAGTGTAATAAATTCCGCTTCTCTCTGTTCCAAGATAGATCGCTTTATTGTCCTGCGGATCCATTTCCATATCCATCACGCTAATATTCGCGATAGAACCTGGCGCTCCGCTAATGCTCGGAACCAATTTTATTTGCGCCCATTTTTCTCCAGAGTCAGCGCTTTTATAAACCCCAGCGTCAGAAGGCGGCGGCTTGCTTCCTCCAAAATTAATAGAACAGGCTGAAAGAGTTAATGTTAAAACAAACAACGAAAAAATAAATAAACTTTTTTTGAACATCATATTTTTTAAATATTTAATTAAATTTTTTATTTTTTAACAAAATTAAACTTTAATTAACAATAAACAAACAAATAAGTAAAT
>JAYEJQ010000025.1:0-18075 GCA_034660735.1 Patescibacteria group bacterium
CTTGAATTTTTTGTTTGAAGTATGATTGAAATCCACATACATAAAAGCGGTCTTTTTACCCCGCTGCTCGCGAGTGGCGGTGGCTGATCGGTACTATGTATGTGGTCTTTGCCCGAAAGGGCACTGGGCAATCCGAAAGGACTGTCGCCGACGGAAGACCTTTTTTGTAGGCATTATAATTTTTAAAAAATAATAAAAATTTATGTTTAAAAAATTAAAACAAAATTTATCTTTTCAAACGCTTAAATTAAACATTGGAAATTCAAGACTTAATCCTAAAAATTATAATTGGCAAAAAATTAAAGAATTTTTAAAGATTTTTAATTTGGGATTATTATCAGTTTTGATAATTATGCTAGTTTTTTTAGATGATGATATGCAAGACGACAACGAAGAGATAGCTTTTAATGTAAGCGGTCAAGTTATAGAGTATTTAGACGAATATTATTTTGCGCCAGAAGAACAGGAAGACGACTGCAATGTTGCAGGCATAGAATTACGCGGGGTTCTAATCACTTATGTTCCTAATGAAAATATTGACGAGTTGGGCTATCCGCTTATTGATGAAATTGCTTCAGAAAATATAATTACAGAAATCAATGAAGCAGAGAGCGACAATAATGTTAAAGCCATTATTTTAGAAATAGATTCAGTCGGCGGAGGACCTGTTGCCGCTGAAGAAATCGCGGATGCGTTAAAAAGAGCGGAAAAGCCGACAGTGGCAGTTATTAGAGAATATGGAAATTCAGCGGCATATTACGCGGCTACAGGCGCAGACATTATTTTTGCTTCTGTTAATTCAGATGTCGGCGGTATCGGAGTTACTATGTCTTATGTTGATAATGCTCAAAAAAATAAAAAGGACGGATTAACATATAATCAATTGAGTTCAGGCAAATTTAAAGATATGTTTGATCCCAATAAAATTTTAACAGCAGACGAAAAACAATTGCTTATGCGAGATGTCAAAATACTTCATGAAAATTTTGTAAAAGCAGTTTCTGAAAACAGGAATTTAGATATAGAGAAAGTGAAAAAATTAGCAGACGGTTCGTCTATGCCCGGCGAGATGGCTTTAGAGAAAGGATTAATTGATAAAATTGGCGGAATTTATGAAGCAAAAGAATATTTAAAAGAAAAAATCAGCGAGGATGTAAAAATTTGCTGGTAAAAGGATATAGCGCTAAAAATTAAATAATTATCTTAATTCAAAATTCCCAAGCAGATTATCAGGAAAAATATTATTAGATGTTGAGCAGAACGGCGAAGCGTATTATATCAACCCCGACGATTTAAAAGGATATTACCTCAACCGCCCAGCAGACGCCTTTCAAATAATGCGGAATTTGGGGTTGGGAATTACTAACAGCGATGTTAGAAAAATAGCCGTCGGCGAAGTTGAGTAAAAAATAGAATCAAAAAAACAAGATATATTGTCTTGTTTTTTTATTGCTGTGATATTATTGAAATTCGTGGAATTCGCGCGGAATTTGGGTCTCTTTATTCCACCTGACAATGGGGACTAAGGGGGTTTTAAAAAAGGAACTGTAAATTTTTTTAAATAATTTAACCCCCCAACCCCCCTTATCAGTGGGGAATAAATGGTCCCAATTTAACCCCCCAACCCCCCTTATCAGGGGGGGATAAACGGTCCCAAATTTATTATGCGACAGGTCTATTGATTTTTATTGTTTTTATAATATAATAAAAGAGATTTTAAATATCAGATTATTTATGGAAATTAATTTAGATCTTGCGGCCATAGGACAAAATCCTTTTATAGCCGCTTGGTTTGTTTTAAAATATTTAGGAATTCCTGTTTTTTGCATACTGTTTTTTTTTGGCGGCAGAATTTTATGGCTTAACTGGCGGCGAGGCAAATATAGCGAAACTTTAGAGTATACTTTATTGGCAATTGATATTCCTAAAGCGAACGAGCAGAGTCCGAAAGCGGTTGAAAATATGTTTGATCAAATATCGGGATCGCATTCAAGCATAGATTTTGTAGGCAAATGGTGGAACGGCAAGTTTGACCCAAAATTCAGTCTTGAAATCGTGAGTATGGACGGGTATATCCAGTTTTTAGTATGGACTGAAAAAAAATTTAGGGATTTGATTGAAGCCGCTGTTTATGCGCAGTATCATGACGCGGAGATTACTGAAGTTGAGGACTATGCCTATTTATTGCCAAAAAGTTTTCCTGATGAGAAATATAATTTATGGGGAGCTGAATTTATAGAGACCAATAAAGACGTTTATCCGATTCAGACTTACCCTTTTTTTGAGCATTCTTTAAGTCAAGAATTTAAGGATCCGATGGCAGCTTTAATGGAAATTTTAGGATCTTTAAGAAAAGATGAAAATGTATGGATACAGTATGTTGTTACTGTGACAGATACTAAATGGATGAAAAAAAGCCAAGCGGAAATAGATAAAATTGTAGGCAGAAACACAAAAACTGGCGCAGGATTTTTTGGGAATATTCAGGATTTTTTTAGCGGGTGGATTAGCGATACCGTAGATCAACTTTCTGGAAAATACAGGGAAGGAAAAACATCGGATTCGTCTAAAGATATAAATATGGGAGTTTTATCAAAATTAACCCCGAGAGAATTGGAAATGGTAAAAGCGATAGAAGCCAAAGAAGCAAAAACGGGTTTTATAGTGAAAATGCGGATGATCTATTTTGCCGACAGGGATATTTATTCGCCAGCGCGCGGAGTTTCAGCAGTGGCAGGAGCCTTCAGGCAGTTTTCTGGCGATTTTAACGGTTTAAAGCCAGAATCTAAATTTACAAAAACACGAGAGTTTCTTTTTTTCAGCAAATCACGCCTCGTAAAACGTCAGAGAAATATAGCTGCCGCTTATAAGGAGCGTAGTAATTATTTAGGGGTTGGAGACGGTTTTATTTTAAACGCTGAAGAATTAGCCACGATTTATCATTTTCCGAGCATAGATTCTGTTAAAATTACAGCGCTTAAAAAAGTTGGAAGCAAGAAGATTGAGCCGCCGCTTGATTTGCCGTTTAAAAATGCTGTGTTAGAAAAGGAAGACGAAAAAATTAAAGATGTAAAAAATAAAAAAATAGACGAGGAAGAAATTAGTTCTGAAGAATTAGAAGAACTTATACAAAAAAAGAAAAACGGCGAGCCGCCGAATAATTTGCCTATAAAATGATATTAACACAATTCGTTAATTTATGGAAAATAACAATCAAAATTTAAAATCAACCGACGAAATTACATTTTTTGCAGAAACTAATTTTAGGAATAGGCGCGAGAAGTTCGGCATTAAAACCGATGATAGAAGAAGACATATGTATCTGATCGGAAAAACGGGAATGGGCAAAACCACTATGCTTGAGAATATGGTTTATCAAGATATTGCGGCAGGGCATGGCGTCGCGTTAGTTGATCCGCATGGGGATTTGGTTGAAAAAATTCTTGATTTTATACCAAAATCAAGAATAAATGATGTTGTCTATTTTAATCCAGCTGATATTTATAATCCAATCGCTTTTAATGTTTTAGAATCTTTAAATCCAGACACTCGCCATATTGCGGCTTCGGGACTGATAGGAATTTTTAAAAAGTTATGGGCGGACACTTGGGGTCCTCGTTTAGAATATCTTTTACGCAACTCTATTTTGGCTTTAATGGATTCTAATAATACAACTATTCTTGGAATTATGCGTATTTTGTCTAATAAAGAATTCCGCAAAAAAGTCGTGGCTAAAATTCAGGATCCGATAGTGAGGTCGTTCTGGGTTGATGAATACTCAAAATACACAGGATCGTTTCAGGTTGAAGCTATAAATCCGATACAGAATAAAGTCGGACAATTTAGTTCAACGCCTTTGATCCGTAATATTATTGGACAAGTGAAATCATCAATTAATATAAGGGATATAATGGATAACAAGAAAATTTTGTTAATGAATTTATCTAAAGGAAGAATCGGCGAAGATGCTTCGGCATTATTAGGAGCGATGATGATTACTAAAATTCAATTAGCGGCTATGGAAAGAGTAGATGTTGCTGAAGAAAAGAGAGAAGATTTTCATCTTTATGTTGATGAATTTCAAAATTTTGCCACCGAATCTTTTGCAAGCATTTTATCAGAAGCGAGGAAATACCGCCTTAATTTAATCGTCGCGAATCAGTATATTGAGCAATTAAGCGAGTCTGTTATTCCCGCTATTTTTGGCAATGTCGGCACAATAATCAGTTTTAGGGTTGGACCGATTGACGCTGAAACCTTAATTAAAGAATTTACACCTACGGTTGAAGAGGATAATTTAGTAAATTTGAATAAATTTGATATTTATCTCAAACTAATGATTGACGGAGTTGCCAGTGAAGCTTTCTCCGCGACAGGGCTGCCTCCATTAGCAAAACATGAAGGGAATGTTAAAAAAATTATTAATCTTTCCCGCGAAAGATATAGCGTGCCGCGCGAGATTGTAGAGGAGAAAATTTTAAAATGGACCCAAGCGGACAACAGCCCAAAAAACGAACAAAGCAAAAATAATATTAGCGCCGCTAAAAGCGATAAAAAGTTGAAAGTCGGACTATCTACAATCACAAATAGCGACAAAAGCCGCAATAGCGATGACAAGAAAGAATTTAATATAAAATGCAGTTATTGCGGCAATGATGCCAAAATTTTTTTTAAACCAGACGGCGAAAGACCTGTTTTTTGCAAACAATGCTTAAAAAAATTAAGAAATAAAGAGATGAAAGTTGAGAAAAATCCAGATGGCAAATATGTAATTGTAAAAAATACTGACGAAAAAATTTTAGAATTAGAAGAAAAAATAAAACAAAATTTAGAGAAAAATAGGAGTTTAGGAAATAGTGATAATTGCGTGGAAGCAAAGAATGGTAGTTTAAATAAAGTGGACGTTAAACCAGTCTTGAAGCCAGGACAAAAAATTAAGTTTTAATATTTTAAATAAATATGTTATAATTTTTATAAGTTTATAAAAAATTAAAATTTTTTTATGTTCAATAAACAAGACAATTTAAACAATCAACAACAGAACAAGACCGAAGAGGCGAAAGATATTTTCGCCGAGATTGATGGTGGCGGAGAGAATATTGCTAACAGAAGATTCCCAGGTATGCGAAAGAATGGAGAGAAAAAAGATTTAACCGACCAAGAGCGGCAGTTAGAACAGCAAGGATTAGAGGATAAAATAGACAGACAGCGTCAAGGTAGAAAAAGAGATGTTATTAAAAAAATAGTGATTTCAATCGTTATTGTATCTGTTTTAGTAATTGTGGCAATAACGTATTATTATTTTTTTTATAAAACGCAAAACATCATGATGTTAAAGAGGAGGCTAACGGATTATTTTTTTTATAAACAGCAAAACAGCAAAGATGGCAGCGATGCAGATATTGTGAATATTATAAATACAAATCAGCCAGTAGAGAATAATATAGATAAGCCGATTGATTCGGATTTTGACGGATTAACAGATGAAGAGGAAAAAATTTTTGGCACTAATCCGAATTTTGCCGACAGCGACGAAGACGGCTTGCTTGATAAAGAAGAAATTGAAGTTTATCACACGGATCCTATGAATTTTGATACAGACGGAGACGGCTATAGCGATGGCGATGAAGTAAAAAGTGGATATAACCCAAATGGAGAAGGGAAATTGCAATAGACTTGTCGTATAATAAATTTCCCTGTAGCGAATACATAATAAACTACGCAATTTTTTCAAATACTGTTTTTGCGAGATTGTTTGGTAGCATCTCTCTTATCAAGTCGCTTGCGAGCAAAAGGGTCGTTTAACTCATCGCAAAGACAATATGGAAAAATTTTTTATAAAGACGTTTCGTGATTTAAAAGAAGTTTAGTTAATTATTATATTTTTATGTTTGGATTTAAAAAACAAAAAAAAGAAGAGGAAAAAACAGTTTCTGAAACAACAGAAACAAAAGTTGTAGTTCATACTATGCCTGATAAATTTAGGAACATTAATTCATCAGGGCAAAAATCAGGCAAATTTTTAAACATTGTTATTTTTTTAGTAATTTTGTTAATAGTAGGGTCGTCTTCTCTATATTTTTTTAAAGATCGCATTTTTCCTGGCGGAATTCCTTTTTTAAATAATAATAATGAAAAGGAGAATAATAATAATATTAATATTAATAATAATTCTAATAATAACGCGGATAATAATATAAATAGTAATATTGGGTTAAACATGAATTATAATGCGAACGATAATTCTAATGTTAATGTTAATAAAAATACCAATACAAATGTTAACTCAAATATTAACCAAAATATTAATATTAACAGAAATATTGAGCGCGTTCCAATAGCTTTAGACAGCGACAAAGATACAATGCCTAATATAGAGGAGCTTATTTATAAAACAGATATGCATAATCAGGATTCTGATGGAGACGCTTATATGGACGGGCAGGAAGTTGCTAATTTGTATAATCCGTTAATAGGAGATTTGACTAAGATAACCGATTCAAATTTAGTAAAGCAGTATTTAAATCCAAAATATAATTATACTTTTTTGTATCCGATAGTATGGAATATTATTTCTACTAATAATAATAGGAAAGTTTCTGTTATCTCGCCTGAGGGAGAATTTATTGAAATTATGCTTATAGATAATCCTTATGGATATACCGCGGAGAATTGGTATTTAGATCAGATTCCAATGGAAAATAAGCATAAGGTAGAAAAAATTTGGGCTAACGGTTTTCACGGAGTTAAGAGTTTAGATGAAATGAGTTTTTATCTTACTTTAATTTCAGGAAATAGATCTTTTATCTATTCTGTTTCATACATAGTCGGCAGCAGGACGCAGATGAGTTTTCCTTCCACATTTCAGATGATAACAAGAAGTTTTGACATTAAAAGATAAGTATGATTTATTGCGATATAAACAATACTACGAAGGGAAAAATAAGAAAAGTTTTTATTAAAAATATAATTTTGCAAGTTTTAAAATATTTAAGTATTAAGAAAGCTGATATTTCCGCAGTTATAGTTAGCAGAGAGGATATAAAGAAATTAAATAAAAAATATCGCGCTAAAAATAGCGTGACAGATGTTTTAAGTTTTTGTTATTCTAAAAAACCTTTAGACGGAGAGATAGTTATATGCTATAGCAAGGCGTTAAAGCAGGCAAAAGAGAAAAACCATAAATTAGAGCAGGAGATTGCGTTGTTGTTAATACACTCCATTCTTCATTTAGTCGGATATAATCATAAAAATATCAGCGAAGAGTTACGAATGAAAAAATTAGAAGAGATAATATTATCAAAAATAAAATGAATTTTTTTAATTTTAGACGGGCGGGAAAAAGTTTCATTTACGCTTTTCGCGGATTAAGAAGCGCTTGGAAAAGAGAGCAGAATTTTCGTTTTCATATAATTGCCGCCATTATAGTTTTAATCACCGCTATTTTTCTGCGGATGAGCAGGACGGATTTTTTATTTCTTTTAATTTTAATTTGTTCTGTCTTGATTTTAGAGTTAGTAAATACTGTTTTTGAGCGTCTGATAGATATTTTAAAACCGAGAATACACCAATATTCCAAAGAGATAAAAAATATTTCTTCAGCGATTGTTTTATTAGCGGCGATTTTTAGCGTTTTGTCCGGAATTATTATTTTTTATCCTTATATATGCGAATTCTTTCAATAGAGACAAGTTGCGATGAAACCGCTGTCGCGGTTGTTGAAGCAAGAAACAAGTCAATGCCTTGTTTTAATGTTTTGGCGAATATTGTATCATCGCAGATAAAAGAGCATTCAAAGTTTGGCGGGGTCGTTCCTAATTTAGCCGCGAGCATACATCTTGAAAATATTAATATTTGTTTAGAAAAAGCGCTGAAAAAATCAAAAAATCGTTTGAGCGACATTGATTTAATTGCGGTTACTCGCGGTCCAGGGCTTATCCCAGCGCTGCTTGTAGGCGTTAATTTCGCTAAAACTTTATCGTACGCGCGCGACATTCCATTGATCGGCGTAAATCATATAGAGGGGCATATATATGTGAATTTTATAAAAAATTCGCGATTTTTTTCTATTACTAACAACAGTCAAGCAGGCAGCGGATTTCCAATTATAATTTTAACAGTATCTGGCGGGCATACTATGTTAGTTTTAATGAAAGATCATCTAAACTATAAAATTATAGGGAAAACACTTGATGACGCGGCAGGCGAGGCATTTGACAAAGCGGCAAGATTGTTGGGTTTAGGATATCCTGGAGGTCCCGCTATTTCGGCTCACGCGAAAAAATTTTGTAAAAAAATAACAACGGCAATCAAATTGCCGCGTCCGATGATAGACAGAAATAATTTTGATTTTTCGTTTTCAGGACTTAAAACAGCATTATTATATAAATTAAAAGATGATAAAGATTGGAAAAAAAGAATACCTGAATACGCTACGGAATTTCAGCAAGCGGCAATAGATGTTTTAGTGAAAAAAACAGCTAAAGCCGCTGAAAAATATGGAGCGCAATATGTTTTTTTGACTGGAGGAGTTGCAGCTAATCAAGAATTAAGATTTCAATTAAGGCAGAAAATAGAAAAAGAATTGACCATTAATTTTAACGTTCCTGATTTAGAATATTGCGGCGATAACGCCGTTATGATTGCCGTTGCGGGATATTATCGCTATTTAAGCAGAGAATTAAGCGATTGGCGAAATTTAAAAGCTGACGCGAATTTAAAGCTTTAATTTAATTTCAAAAAATAAATTTTACAGATTAGAGATTACTTTAATAAAGAATAATTCAATGTATTAAAGATTGAAAAATATTTCAAATAATATAAAATTAAAATAATAAAATATTTAATTATATAATGAATTTTATGGAAAAAATAAGCGAAAAGAAAGATCGTTTGGAAAAGTTGCAAAAACTTAAGGATCTTAATATAAATCCGTATTCTGCTAAATCAGGCAGGACAGATTTTATTATTGATGCTTTAAAGAATTTTGTTGAATTAAAAAAGAAAGAAAAAATCGTTTGTATTACTGGAAGATTGCGAAGTTTAAGGGGGCACGGAAATTTAACATTCGCGCATTTGCAAGATGCTAGCGGAAAAATTCAGATTGCTTTTTCAAAAAAAGAGATAGGCGTTGAAAGTTATAAAATTTTGTCAAAATTTATTGATATAGGTGATTTTATTGAAGTGAGTGGAATTTGTTTTGAAACAAAACGAGGCGAAAAAAGTATAATGGCGAAAAAATGGAAAATTTTAACAAAAGCGCTAATGCCTTTGCCAGATAAATGGCACGGATTAAAAGACGAAGAAGAAAAATTCAGAAAAAGATATTTAGATATTCTATTTAATCCAGAAGTTCGCGAAATGATAGAAAAGAAAGCTATATTTTGGCATGCTGTCCGTGAGTTTATGCTGGGTAAAGATTTTTTAGAAACACAAACGCCTGTTTTTGAAAATACTGCTGGAGGCGCTGACGCGCGGCCGTTTATTACGCATCATAATGCTTTAGATATTAATGTTTATTTAAGAATTTCAGCTGGTGAATTATGGCAAAAAAGATTGATGGTTGCGGGATTTGAAAAAACTTTTGAAATAGGCAGAATTTTTAGAAATGAAGGAATATCGGCGGAACATTTGCAGGATTACACGCAAATGGAATTTTATTGGGCTTATGCCGATTATAAAGACGGAATGAAATTTGTAAAAGAATTATATAAATATATCGCGAAAAAAACTTTCGGAAAATTGAAATTTAAAATTGGAAAATTTGATATTGATTTAGGCGGAAAATGGGAAGAGTACGACTATTTGAATATTATAGAAAAAAATACTGGGATTGATATTTCAAAGACTAGTATTAAAGAGATAGAAAAAAAATTAAAAGAATTAAAAATTGAATACGACAAAAAAGGATTTAATATTACGCGCGGGATTGATAATTTATGGAAATATTGCCGCAAAAATATAGGCGGTCCTGGATTTTTAATAAATGTTCCCGTGAGTATGGAACCGCTTGCGAAAAAGGATGAAGTGAACAAAAATATTGTTCAACGTTTTCAGATAATTTTGGCTGGTTCGGAAATGGGAAAGGGGTATAGCGAACTTAATGATCCAATTGACCAAAAAGAAAGATTTACTGAACAACAAAAATTGCGTGAATCTGGCGACGAAGAAGCGCAGATGTTTGACAAAGAATTTGTGGAAGCGTTAGAATACGGAATGCCTCCGACTTGCGGGTTTGGATTATCAGAAAGGCTATTTAGTTTTTTAATGGACAAGCCGGCGCGCGAATGCCAGATTTTTCCGTTGATGAAACCGAAATTATAAAAAAACTTATGAAAATGCAGATTTTAAAATAATTAATCAGGAGAATTATTTAGAGTTTATTTTATAAAAATTTTTGGTAAATATGAAACTTATTATTCCTTATTCTATTGAAAGGCAGTTAAAAAAAATAGGCATTACTGTCAATAATTTTTTATGTTTTTTAAAAGAAACACCTTTTAAAAGTAAAAAGTTGATAGAAATTTGCGCCCCATTAGATGGTATAAAAGTTTATAAGGCATATTTAGACAATCTTAAACGAGCGATAATATTTTGCAAGCATAAAAAAGGAATTATATATCCTGTATATGTTGGAAATAAAAATGATTCTATTGCTAAAAATATTACAGTAAATATTGTCAGAAAAAATGTTGAGATATGGCAAATTAAAGTTTTAAAAGATATTCAAGATAAAAATTATAAAATACGGCATTATTAAATTTGCGTTTTTATATAAGATGCTATACAATGTATAGTAATAATATTTAACTTAAATTATATGCAATCAACACAAATAAATTTTCGTATTCCTATTAAATTAAAACAACAGGCGCAAAAAAAAGCTGAAAATTTAGATATGAATTTAAGCGGAGTAGTAAAACTTTTTTTAGAAAAATTTGCGTGTGAAGATGTGTTTGAAATTCAGACGCGGCATAATATAAAATGGGAAAAAATATTTGATCAAGGCGTTAAAGATTATTTTATGAGCGAAAAAGGAAGAAAAAACGCGCGGGCGATTGATGATTTGTTATGTGATGTAAAATAGTTTTTATTTAGATTGAAAATTTAAAGAATGGAAAATGAAATAAAAAAAATAATGGTGTTTGGGACATTTGATATTTTTCATAAAGGGCATAAAAATTTTTTAGAGCAAGCGCGAAAATTTGGAGATTATTTAATAGTAATTATTGCGCGCGATGAAAATGTTAAAAATATTAAAGGGGGATTTCCGCAAAACAGCGAGTTAAAAAGGTTGATTGAAATAAAAAAAAGCGAGTTAGCAAATAAAATTATTTTAGGAAATTTGAGTGATAAATATAAAGTTATAAAAAAATATAAACCAGATATAATTTGTTTGGGTTATGATCAAAAAATATCAATTAAAGAATTAAAAGAAAAAATACAAGAATTTAATTTATTGAACACAAAAATTGTTCGGCTAAAAGCGTATTGTCCAAAAAAATATAAATCATCAAAATTTAAAAAATATGAATAATTTAAAAATAATACAGCATAAAAATTTTAGGATAAAAGACTTGAAATATAAAATTGATAAAAAAACAAGCCAGCAAATTTTAGATTTGCAAAAAAAATTTGAGTTAAAATTTAATAAAGAAGATCAAAAAAAATTGGCGTTTTCGCAAAAAGTTGATTATATCCACAACACAACTGCGTTAGAAGGCAATACTTACACTTACGCGGAAACAGAAACTTTGTTGTCTGGAGTTACAATCGGCGGCCATACAATCAAGGAAGAAAATGAGATATTAAACCAAAAAGAAGCATGGGAATTTACACTAAACAGCGCTTTCCAAAAAGCAAAAATAGAAATAACGGAAAATTTAATTAAAGATACTCATTGGCGAGTTGGTAAAGATACGGTTGTAAATCCTGGTCAATATAGGACAGGAAGAGTAAAAATAGGTGGCGCAAATTATAATCCTCCGAAAACAAACCAAGAGATAGAAAATTTAATTGCTATTTTTTTGGATGATTTTAAAGATTTGAATGAGGAAGTTTATATTAAGGCAATTATTATTCATTTTGTTATTGCGTTAATTCAGCCATTTTTTGACGGCAATAAAAGAACAGCGCGACTTTTAATGAATTTTGTTTTATTAAAAAACAGTTACCCGCTTTTTTCAATTCCAGTTAAAATACGGCAAGAATATATAACAGCGATGATTAAGGGATATGAAAATTTAGACATTAGCGAGTTGGTTAAACTATTAAGCGGATTGATGATTGAGAATTTAGAAGAGATTATTTAATTTAAGTTTATTAAAAAAAGTTATGAAAATAGCAATTTGCGGAAGCCTTAATTTTACATATAAAATTAAAAAAATATCTGATGAACTAAAAAGTTTAGGATTTGATGTTTTTATTCCAATAAGTTCAGAAAAAATTTTAAGGGGAGAATTTTCATTAGATGAAATAAAGAAAGAAAAAGAAAATGGCCGAATTGTAAAAAAATTTATCAAATATGATTCTATCAGAGCATACTATAAAATAATAAAAAAATCTGATGTTATATTGGTAGCAAATTTTGATAAAAATAATATTAAAAATTATATAGGAGGCGCCTCTTTTTTAGAAATGGGATTTGCTCATATTTTAAACAAAAAAATATTTTTGCTTAACGATATTCCGCGAATGAGTTATATTGACGAAATTAAAGCAATGCAACCAATTGTTTTAAATGGAGATTTAACTAAAATAACAAAAAAATAATTATGTCAAGTCCTGAAATGGGAGCAGTTAAGCATAGATTTAGTTTTTTAAATGATCTAAATGGAATTGCATTGGAAATATACGAAATTTAATTATAATCATAAATATTTAAAATATATGTTAGATATTAAATTCATTCGCGAGAACGCGGGAAAAATAAAAGAGGCGGCAAAAAATAAAAATATCAGTTTGGATGTTGGCGAAATCATTAAATTAGATATTAAAAAAAGGGAGACGCAAAATCAGATTGACGAGTTGCGCGCGCAAAGAAACGAATTAGCGCAAATCGGGAAGCAAGGCAAGCCGACAGGCGAACAGATAGAAAGAGGGAAAAAAATAAAAATTGAAATCGCAGAAATAGAAAAAAAATCAGATATAATTGAAAGTGATTATAAAAAATTGATGTATGCGATTCCGAATATTTTTTCAGAAGATACGCCAATTTGTCCCGATGAATCTGGAAATAAGATTTTAAGAAAATATGGAAAAATTCCTAAATTTGATTTTAAAGTTAAAAATCATATGGAATTAAGCGAGATCCATAATTTGATTGATACTGAAAAATCAGCGGTTATTTCGGGCGCGAGATTTAATTATTTATTCAATGAAGCTGTGATGATCCAATTTGCTTTAATACAATTTGTGTTTCAAGTTTTAACAGATAGAAAAATTATTAAAAAATTAGCTGATAAAGTGAGCAATCCATTTGATACTCCGTTTACGCCAGTTATTCCTCCAGTAATTATTAAAGCCGAAATAATGAAAAAGATGGATAGATTTGATCCGATTGAAGATAGGTATTATTTAAAAGAGGACGATTCTTTATTTGTCGGAAGCGCTGAACATACAATGGGTCCTCTGCATCTGAATGAAATTTTAGATGAAAAAGATTTGCCGATTAGATACATTGGTTATTCAACAGCATTTAGACGCGAGGCAGGAACTTACGGAAAAGATACGGCTGGAATTTTAAGGCGTCATCAATTTGACAAATTAGAAATGGAAAGTTTTATTCAGCCGAAATACGGATTAGTTGAGCAGGATTTAATTATCGCTATTCAGGAATATTTAGTTCAGCAATTAGAAATTCCATATCAGGTGGTAATAAAATGCACCGGTGATATGGGCAAGCAGGATTTTAGAGCTGTTGATATTGAATGCTGGATGCCAGGGCAGAATAAATATCGCGAAACTCATACTTCAGATTATATGACTGATTATCAAGCGAGAAGATTAAATACAAAATACAAAACAAAAGACAATAAAAAAGAATTAGTCCATATGAATGACGCCACCGCTTTTGCTATCGGCAGGATTTTAATCGTGATTTTGGAAAATTATCAGCAAGCGGACGGCTCAATTCTAATCCCAAAAGTTTTGCAAAAATATATGGGCGGAATTAAAAAAATAAAAAAGAAATAAAAGTATGCGACAAGCCAATCCAGAAAAAAATTTAATAATTAAAATAGACGGCAAAGAATACGCGCGGTATCCTGTGAAAACGCATCTGATTACGCCGGACGACAAAGATCCAGTTGAAACAATTTGCAAATACGCAAAAAATGTCGTTCAAAAAGGCGACATTGTTTTTGTGAGTGAAAAAGTTATTGCCGTAATGCAAGGGCGGTCGTATCAAATAGATAAAATAAAATCGTCAAAAATCGCTACGAAACTTAGCAAATATGTTTATAAAAATCCAGCAGGAATTGGATTAGCGATACCAGAAACAATGCAATTAGCCATTGAGGAGGCAGGATTATTAAGAATTTTATTTGCCGCTTTTGCCGCGGCAATTACCAAGCCGTTTGGAATTAAAGGGATGTTTTATAGGGTTGCTGGCGACAAGGCGCGATCAATTGATGGACCAGTGCCTTACGCGATTCCGCCTTATAATAATTACGCGAGCAAAGGACCGATCAATCCGAAAAAAATCGCTAAAAATATTAGCGCGAAAATAAATGTTCCAGTCGCGATTGTTGACGCGAACGATTTGGGCGTTAGAATTTTAGGCGCGAGTAAAGGAGTTGATAAAAAATTGTTGGCGAAAATTTTAAAAGACAATCCGCTAGGGCAAAGCGACGAATGCACCCCAATCGGGATTGTAAGAGAATTGTAAATAAATATACTAAACATTTAACAATGATTGTTTTAATGTTACTTTTATGCTTTTAAAAAATAATCCAATAATAAATTTATTCAGATATACTTGGCGGTATTCTATTGGAACAAAAAAACAGGTAATAATTTTTATTTTGCTTTCAATAATCGCTAATTTTATTTGGTTATTAGAACCGATAATAATCGGACGAGTTTTTAATTCAATTCAATTCTCAGCAGATGACCCGAAATTTTTAGAGTTTATTATAAAAAATTTACTTCTATTAATCTTAATAACAATTGGAGTTTGGATTTTTCACGGAACTTCGCGCGTGATGGAAACTAAAAACGCGTTTTTAGTTAGAAGAAATTATAAAAACGAAATGTTCAACAAAGTGATGGATTTGCCTGCTTCGTGGCATAAATATCACCATTCAGGAGATACGATTGATAAAATAAATAAAGCAAGCGAAAATTTATTTAATTTTGATGGAGGAATTTTTCAAATAGTTAAAGGATTTACACATTTATGCGGTTCAATTATTATTTTAGCTTGGTTTGATTGGAAAATAGCGCTCGCCGCAATTTTTATTTCTATATTTGTTATTTGGTCAACGTTAAAATTTGATAAAAAACTTCAAAAAAGATATAAGAAAATATTCAAGGCTGAGAATTATCTTGCTTCTGCGATACACGATTATATCAGCAATATTATAACAATCATAACTTTACGATTAAAAAGCAGAGTTGTTAAGGAGATAGATTTTCGCGCGATGAGAAAATATTCTGTATTTAAAGAAAATGCTAAATTAACAGAACTAAAATGGTTTTCAAACAGTTTTTATATTTCTGTTATGATTTCAGGAGCGCTAATATTCAGCGCTTATAATTCTTATAAAACAGAGGGTGTTATTGTTATTGGTTTGCTTTTTATGCTATATAGATATTTAAGTAACATAGGTCGCTCGTTTAATGAATTTGCTTTGATATATGGATCGATAGTGAGAGAAGATGCGGCAGTTGTCGCGGCTGAAATTATCAATAAGGAATATGATAAATTACCAGTTGAAAAAAAGTATTATTTGCCAAGAAAATGGAATAAAATTCAGATTAAAAATTTAAGTTTTTTTTACAAAAATAAAGAAACGAAAAAGGGGCAATTAGACAACATTTCATTGTTAATTGAAAGAAATAAAAAGATAGCATTGATTGGCGAAAGCGGTTGCGGGAAAAGCACGACTTTTTCTTTGTTGCGAGGATTGCATAATCCAGATAGTGGCGAAATTTTTTGCGACAACAAAAAATTAAAAAATGGATTGGCGCATTTATATAATCAAATAACTTTAATTCCACAAGAACCAGAAATTTTTAACTCCACTGTAAAGGAGAATATTACGATGGGAGTTAATGTTAAAAAAGAAAAATTAGATGAAACAATAAAGATGTCTATATTTAATAAAGTAGTCTCTAAATTAGAAAACGGATTAGACACAAATGTAATGGAAAAGGGAGTCTCTTTGAGCGGAGGAGAAAAACAGAGATTGGCTTTAGCGCGAGGATTGTTAAGAGCAGAAGATGCTGAATTTCTATTTTTAGACGAGCCAACAAGCAGTGTTGACAGCCATAACGAGATGGCGATTTATGAAAATATTTTAAAAAAATTCAAAGATAAAACAATTATAGCGGCTTTTCATCGCTTGAATTTATTGCAATATTTTGATTATATCTATTATTTTAAAAATGGAAAAATTATCGCGCAAGGAAAATTTATTGAATTATTAAAAAATAAAGATTTTAAAATTATTTGGGAAAATTATAATAAGCAAGATTTAATTTAATAATTATAAAAAATTTAATCATCCGTTGTCTTGACAAGATTATTTTATTGCTTTATATTAAATTCATAAAATAAATTATGGTAAAAACAAAAATAATTAAATTTCATTCAAGCGGTTAATGTTTTGATTTTTTGTGTTTTAAAACAAAACCGTCTAAAAGCGGTTTTTTTTATTTTTTAAAATTATTGACATTTGCTGAAAGTTGAAATTCGCTTTTCACTGGATGTTAATGATTGTTATTTGACAATTAAATAGACGCGTTAACGAGCGTCAAAATTTTAAGTCTGTTTAGCGACAGGCTTATATTGCAATTTATTTTAAAAAGGTTCTTATAGTTTCCGCGCGTTTTTTATAGAAATGTGTGGAGAAAATATTAAGGGCGTATGGCGGATGCCTTGACACAAAAAGCCGATGAAGGACGTAGTAGCTTGCGATAAGCTTCGGGGAGGCGGCAAACAACCTTTGATCCGAAGATTTCCGAATGGGGAAACCCACTTCGTAGTAATACGGAGGGTCCCGTAGCAATACGGGACGGGCACCCGGGGAAGTGAAACATCTCAGTACCCGGAGGAAAAAAGAATAATAATTATTCCGTAAGTAGCGGCGAGCGAAAGCGGAACAGCCTAAACCTTATAAACCTTGCGATGATTTTTCGCTTTTGCGAGAAGTCAAAGTATAAAGGATGCAGATCCATATGTTTATAAGGGGTTGCAAGAGATCGTTTCTGTTTTCTGTGTAAAACAGGACAGAGTTACAAATAATATTTTTAGCAGAATTTGCTGGAAAGCAAAACCATAGAGGGTGATAGTCCTGTATGCGAAAAAAATATTACTCTGACGATTTTCTTAAGTACCGCGAGACTCGAGAAATCTTGTGGGAATCTGGGTCGACTATGACCCAAGGCTAAATACTTTTTGTGATCGATAGCGGACAAGTACCGTGAGGGAAAGGTGAAAAGTATCCCTGTTAGGGAGATGAAATAGTATCTGAAACCATATGCTTACAAGGAATCGGAGCCGTGCGTAGCACGGAAATTCCAAATCCAAAATAACAAATCACAAATAAATTCAAAATCATAAATTCAAAAATATTTAATATTTATTGTTTAGATATTTGGATTTTGGTTATTGTAATTTGTTTGTAATTTGTAATTTGTAATTTGGTGCTTCCGCGCTGCACGCGGTGACGGTGTGCCTATTGAAGAATGAGCCAACGAGTTTGTTTATATGGCTTGCTTAACCCAGCACTAAGTAAATTTTTTAAAAAAAATAATTATTTAAAAAAAGGAGTGGGAAATGTTTTTTAAAAAGAAAAAAGAGAAGAATAAAAAAAGGAAAAGAAGCAAAAAAGAAAGAAAGATAATAAGGGA